>CAYXXM010000066.1:3360-9955 GCA_964469085.1 uncultured Haloferacaceae archaeon | reverse complement strand
ACGTTGTCCTCGAAGGAGGCGTTGCAGACCTCGAGGTGGATGGGTTCGTCGTCGTCCGTGAGGTGGGCGGCGAGACAGCGCTCCGGCGCGGCGTAGCCGTTCTCGCTGGCCCGCAGATGCTCGGGATACCGCTCGGCCCACTCCGCGCGGACGGTGCTGCCGACGCCCTGGACCCCGTAGTTGCGTTCGAACCGCTCGCCAGCGTCGTCTGCGTCGCGGTCCCCGCCGAGCAGGATGTCCTTGGTGAGGTAGACGTCGAGGCGGTCGATGGGGTCGAGACCGAGCGCGGCGTCGCCGTAGAGCCAGATCTCCCGGACCGGGACGGGCATCGACTCCGCCTCGACGGTGGCAAGCAGCGTCTCCACACGGTCGAGTGCGGCGGCACGCTCCATTTGCGGGAGGAATGAGCGTCGCCGGCAAGAGGATACCGCTCGGCGAAGCGCGCCGACTACGGGTCGCCGAGCAGCGAGCGAACCGCCTCGATGTCGTTGGCGACCGGCTCAGGCTCGCCGCCGGCCGCGGCGGCGGCCTCCGGGTCTTTCAGCAGATGGCCGGTCGTGAGACAGACGACCCGCTCGTCGGCGTCGACGACGCCGCGCTCCCGAAGCGTTCGGAGGCCGGCAATCGAGGCCGCGGAGGCGGGTTCGACGCCGATTCCCTCGCGGGCGAGCGCGCGCTGGGCGCTGGTGATTTCCTCGTCGGTAACGGCGACGGCGGTGCCGCCAGTCTCGCGCACCCCCGGCAGCGCCTTCGGCGCGTTGACCGGCTCCCCGATGCGGATGGCCGACGCCAGCGTCTCGACGGATTCCCAGCGCTCGACCGTCTCGGCGCCGGTCTCGATGGCCTCGACGAACGGCGCGGCACCGGTGGCCTGGACGCCGGTGAGCTTCGGCACGGCATCGACGCCCAGGGCGCCGGCCTGCACGAGTTCACGGAAGCACTTGTACAGCGCTGCGGTGTTGCCCGCGTTGCCGACCGGGAGCACGATGCGGTCGGGGACGCCGCCCTCCTCGTCGCGGAACTGTTCGAGGATTTCCAGCCCGATGGTCTTCTGGCCCTCCAGGCGGAACGGGTTGAGCGAGTTGAGCAGGTAGGCGTCGCCGGCCTCGGCCAGTGCCTGCACGAGGTCGAGACAGTCGTCGAAGTTGCCGTCGACCGCCAGGATTCTGGCGCCGTGGAGCGACGCCTGCGCGACTTTGCCGGCTGCCACCTTGCCCGCCGGGAGCAGCACCAGCGTCTCCATCCCCGCCCTGGCGCCGTAGGCCGCGAGCGCCGCGGCGGTGTTGCCGGTGGAGGCACAGGCCAGGCGCTCGACCCCCACCGCGTCGGCGGCTCCGACGCCGACGGTCATCCCGCGGTCCTTGAAGCTCCCCGTCGGGTTCATCCCCTCGTGTTTTACCCGCAGGCGGTCGAGGCCCAGGTCGGCCTCGATGGTCGGTGCCTCGTACAGCGGCGTGTCCCCCTCCGGGAGGCTCACACCCGCGGGCGGGTCATCGGGCAGTGTGGCGCGTGTGCGTCCGGAGTCGAAGGGAAGAGCGGCGGCGTAGCGCCAGACGCCGCGGCCCGAGAACTCGTCCCAGTCCGGGAGGCCGGCGTAGCGAACTTCGAGCAGGCCGCCGCAGTCGTCGCAGGTGTAGCGGACCGCCGCGAACGGCGGGAACGTCGCGCCACAGGCGATGCAGGCCAGCCAGCAGTCCGCGTCGACGTCCCGGGGCCGGGACGGCGTGGGTGCAGTCAGGGAGAGCGCGTCGGTCATCGTCGGCTCTCGGGGCGGCGAGGAGAAAAGTCGGTCGGGTGGCGAGGAGAGCAATGGGTCGGGCAGCGAGGAGAGTCGGGTCGCCGGGGGGCAGCCAGCCTCACTCCTGTCCGAACTCGTCGATAGCCTCGTGAACCATCTCGACCCACTCGTCCAGGCCGCTGTGGAGCATCCCCTTGGCCGTCGAGAGGTCGACGGCGGTGTACTCGTAGACGTAGCCGCCGGGGTCGAGCAGGCGACGGCGGCGTTCGACCAGGTTCTTCGAGAGCAGCGTCGTCAGCGAGCGGTTGACGTTGCTCCGGTCCCGGTCGAGTTCGTCGGCGAGTTCGGCGACCGTGCTGTCCGGCGCGTCGAGCAGGGCGAGATACGTGCGGCTTTCGTGGTCCTGAATCCCGAAGACACAGGAGAGGATATTCTGGAAGCTTGGCTGTTCGGTCTCCATCAGGTCCGGTATCTGCGGGGTGTCGGGGCTGCCGCTCATACCCTGTCTTACGGCTCGGGATGTAAAACTCCGTATGCTGTGACACGGTGTGGCGCCCCGTGACAGGCGAGACTTATGTGTGCCCATCCCGTCGCGCAGCCAATGGAGGAGAGCATCGCCGGCTTCAAACAGCGCGGGACGTGGGGCGACGTCGTCGAGCACGGCGAGCGCATCACGCGAGCGCTCCGGGATGCCAGTGTCGAGGGAGAGCCGTTCGAGGAGTGGGACGACTGGCGGCCAAAATCCCACGAACGGCTCTCAGAGGATATCGAGGAGAAAACTGCCGAACAGGCGAGCATCAGCGAGGGGCCGGGCGAGCGAAAGGGAAAGGAGCCGGAGGAGGACATCAAATCCGCCGGCGAGAAGCTGAGCGAGTCCTACGAGAAAGTCGAGGAGGGCGACAGCGAGAGCGCAATCGAGCGCTGGCAGGACTCCATCAGCTACGCGACCCGGGCCGCCGACTCGGCGGGGCGGAAAGCCATCCGAACCGTCGAGGACACCGTCTACCGGAAGGTGATGACGCAGTTGGCGCCGTACTACTTCGACAACGAACTCGTGAGTGCGAACGTCCAGCGCAGTTCCCGCGGCGACACAGAGGCGTTCGTCTTCGAGGTGAACATCAACGACGACGAGCTGAAAGCGGAGGTGAGCGAGCGCCTCGCGGCGTACGACGACGAGGTCGACCGGTGGCACATCGACACGGAGAAGCGGACCGAAACCTCCGAAGCCGTCGAGGGGGTCGAGGCACCCGAAAGCAGGGATGATTCAGAGGCGACCACGAACTGAGGTCGCTCTGTGGGCCGCTTCTCACGTTGTAGCTTTCGAAGGAAGCGACGACGAACTGGGGCTGCGTCGCCGGGCGACCACGATACTTTTCATGCGGTCGACGCAATTGGGTCCATGACTGAGTGGTGGGAGCGCGGCGATCCCATTGCCGTCGAGACGGTGCTCCACGAGTGGGTCGAACGTGAGGCCCGGAAGGACGAGTATCCCGACGCAGACCCCGCTGGCTGGGAGCGTGAGCGGTTACGCAGGGCACTGACCGACAGCTACGAGGAGCCTGCCGACCCTGTCGGCGAGGAGCGCCTCGACTGGCGGGCAATCAAACTGACGGGTGCGGAACTGGGCGAACTCGGCCCCTTCCCCGGGTCAGGGTGGGAGTGGCTCTCGGCGGGCGGATCCATTGCCGACGCCGTCACGCGACTGGACGACCCGGCGGTCGCCGCGGAGTGTCCGGACGCCGCGGAGCAAGTCGCGTGGGTCGCCGAACACGCCGACCGGGAGTTCGGTTCCGCCGTGGCGTTGGAACGGGAGGGCGAGTGGCCACCGGTACTGCTCGACGGGAACCACCGGGCCTGTGGCCTCCACCGCGCCTCGCGTGCGGGTGCGACCGTCGACGCTCACCGTCCACCTCGGCGTCGAATCGCTACCGGGGGCGGCACACACTGGATAGACAGCGTTTTACGTCGAGCGCCGGAACTTCAGCCCAATGGGAAAGAAATCGAAGGCTCAGAAAAAGCGCCTCGGCAAGAAGACCAATCAGAACTCGCGGGTTCCCGCGTGGGTCATGATGAAGACCGACATGGAGGTCACCCGCAACCCGAAGCGGCGTAACTGGCGGCGCTCGGACATCGACGAGTAATGAGCGCGAGTGATTTCGAGGAGCGGGTCGTCACCGTCCCGCTCCGCGACGCCAAGAACGCGCCCAAGCAGGAGCGTGGCGACGCCGCGATGGGTATCATCCGGTACCACCTCGCGAACGCATTCTCCGTCGCGGCGGAGGAGGTCCGACTGGACCCGGCAGTCAACGAAGCCGTCTGGGCGAAGGGGCGCCGGAAGCCCCCGAGCAAGCTTCGGGTCCGGGCCGCCCGCTTCGACGAGGAAGGCGAGACGGTCGTCGAAGCCGAACCCGCCGAGTAACGTGTTCCGCGCGGCTTTCGCTGGCTCTTCGTATGTCGGAGTTTTCGCCAGGGCGACGGACGACTGCCTGCTTATCCGCCCGGATGCCGACGCGTCGGTCGTCGAGGGCATGGCCGAGGAGCTCGGCGTCACCGCCGTCGAAACGACCGTCGCCGGCTCCAACACCGTCGGCGCACTCGCCACCGGCAACGAGAACGGGCTGCTGGTCTCCGGCCGCGTGACCGACCGCGAGCGCGACCGGATCGAGGATGCGACCGGGCTGCCGGTTCACGGCCTGCCGGGGCGCATCAACGCGGCCGGCAACGTCGTGCTCGCGAACGACAGCGGTGCGTACGCCCACCCCGAACTGACCGACGAGCAGGTCGGCGTCGTCGAGGCGGCCCTCGACGTTCCCGTCGAACAGGGTTCCCTCGGCGAGGTGCGAACGGTCGGCACCGCCGCGGCGGCGACAAACACGGGCGTGCTCTGCCAGCCCCAGTCCCGCGAATCAGAACTCGAGGCGCTGGAAGAGCTCCTGGACGTGTACGCCGACGTCGGGACCATCAACTACGGCGGCGCGCTGGTCGGCTCCGGCATCGTCGCCAACGACGCCGGCTACGTCGTCGGCCACGACACCAGCGGGCCGGAGCTGGGCCGCATCGAGGATACGCTGGATTACATCGAGTAACCGCCTTTCGGAAGCTACTTCCCGCTCGCCCGGCCAGTTTTGGCTATGAGCCAGTTTACTGTGAGCGGTACGTTCGAGGCCCGGGAGGGCCCGCAGGCGTTCGAACGGCGCATCGACGCGGAGAACGAGTCCGTCGCACGCGAGCACACGCTCTCGCAGTTCGGCGCCGAGCACAACCTCAATCGCTCCCAGATCGAAATCGAGGAGGTGACCGCCGCATGATGGGTGGTGGCCAGCAGCAGCTGCAACAGCTCTCCCAGGAGCTCGAGGAGATCGACGCGGAGATCCAGGCGAAAGAGCAGGAGGTACAGGAGTTCCGCGACGAGAAGGTCGGCGTCGACGACGCCCTCGAGGCCATCGATACGCTGGAGAGCGGCGACACGGTTCAGGTGCCCCTCGGCGGCGGCGCCTACGTCCGCGCGGAGGTCGACGACATCGACGAGGTCATCGTCGGCCTGGGCGGCGGCTACGCAGCAGAGCAGGACCGCGAGGGAGCCGAGGCGGCCCTGGAGTCCAAGAAGGACGCGCTCGACGAGCGCATCGGCGAGGTGCAGGCCGAGATCAGCCAGCTCGAAGAGGAGAGCGCCGAGATCGAACAGCGCGCCCAGCAGATGCAACAGCAGATGCAGCAACAGCAGATGCAGCAGATGCAGCAGCAGGAAGGCGACGGCCAGTAAGGTCCCATGTTCGACGGACTGAAGGACACGCTCGGCTCGTTCCGCGACGACGTCGAGGACGAGGTCGAGGAGAGAGAGGCCGAGGCGGCGGAAGCGGCCGACCGCACGTCGACGGAGGACGAAACGGACGCCGCATCGACGGCGGACACGGACGAGCCAGCCACTCCCGCAGCCGCGCCCGAGCGCGAATCCGCTGACGAGAAAGACGAGGAGGAGCCGGGGCGGCTCCGACAGGCGGCCGCCATGGCCACCGGGCACGTCATCATCGAGGAGGGGGACCTCGAGGAGCCGCTCTGGTCCCTGGAGATGGCGCTCCTGGAGAGCGACGTGGAGATGAGCGTCGCCGAGGAGATTCTCGATAGCGTCCGCGAGACGCTCATCGGCGAGAGCCGCAAGCAGGTCGACACGACGGCCGAACTCGTCGAGGACGCGCTCCACGACGCGCTGGTCGACGTGATTTCCGTCGGGCAGTTCGACTTCGAGCAGCGCATCGCCGACGCCGACAAACCCGTCACCGTCGTCTTCACGGGCGTCAACGGCGTCGGCAAGACCACCTCCATCGCCAAGCTGAGCGAGTGGCTCGGCGACCGGGGATACAGCTCCGTGCTCGCGAACGGCGACACCTACCGCGCCGGCGCGAACGAGCAGATAGAGAAACACGCCGAGAACGTCGGCCGGAAGATCATCTCCCACGAGCAGGGCGGTGACCCCGCCGCCGTCATCTACGACGGCGTGGAGTACGCCAAGGCCAACGACGTCGACGTCGTGCTCGGCGACACGGCGGGACGGCTCCACACCAGCAACGACCTGATGACCCAGCTGGCGAAGATTCACCGCGTGGTGGAGCCCGAGATGACGCTGTTCGTCGACGAGGCCGTCGCCGGCCAGGACGCCGTCGAGCGGGCCACGGAGTTCGACGACGCCGCCGAAATCGACGGCACCGTGCTGACGAAAGCCGACGCCGACGCCTCGGGCGGCGCCGCCATCTCCATCGCCCACGTCACCGGGAAGCCGGTGCTCTTCCTCGGGACGGGCCAGGGGTACGACGACATCCGGGAGTTCGACCCCGAGGAACTGGTCAGCCAGCTGCTCGA
>CAYXXM010000066.1:0-3260 GCA_964469085.1 uncultured Haloferacaceae archaeon | reverse complement strand
GGTACGACGACATCCGGGAGTTCGACCCCGAGGAACTGGTCAGCCAGCTGCTCGACGCGGAGTAGCTCGTTCTCGCGGTCCCGGAAACGAGGTAGCTCGTTCTCACGATGCCCGAAGCGGAGTAGCTCCTTCTCGCGGCACTCGGAGAGGAGTAGCCCTTTCTCACGGCGGGTCGAATCACCGAATATGCCGACCGTCATCGCCTTCGAGACCGGCGAGGGTGTCGTCGTCGCCGCGGACCGGACCGTCGTCCGGGACCACAGCGTCGCGAGCACGAGCGCCGAGCGCATGCTCGCGTTCGAGGACTGCGGCGGCGCCGCCGTCGACGACCCGGACGAGGTTCGGCGACAGGTTGACGTTGCCCTCCGGAGCTACCGGCAGACCCACGACGCGTCACCGACGGTGGAGCCGTTCACCCGGCTGCTCCGGGGGGTGGTCACGGACGTCGGCACCGACGCCGTCGCCGCCGCCCGCGACGAGACGGGGGCGGCGCAGGTTCGGGCGGTGTACGCGGACGGGAGCGTGCTGGAGGACCCGCCGCTCGCACTGGGCACCGGCGCCGAACTCGCGCTGGGGCGGCTGGAGGCGGCGCGGCCGAGCGGGCTGGACGCGGCCGCCGAGTTCGCCCGGGAACTGCTTTCCGGGGTCGCCGAACGGGACCCCCGGACCGGCGACGAGCACGACGTCTGGACACTCGAAGACGCCGAATGAGTCTGTCTCTGCATCAGGCCGAGTGAGCCACGCGGCGGCGCTGTCCCGGGCGGGCCCGAGAATGGATGGGGTTACAGTGCCTCGTTTGAGTGGGACTCGTCGTCGAGTTTGGTCCACTCCTGCTCGATTTCGGCGTTGTTGCGGACCATCGTGTCCTGCCCGTCGTTGACGGCGAGCCGGGTCTTGCGGAGTTCGATGCTCCGGACCGTCCCGACGGTGCCGCCGATATCCACCCGGTCGCCCGGCATGAAGTCCTCGTCCCGGAGGAGGTAGACGCCCGCGACCACGTCGGCGATGACGTTCGAGAGCGCGTAGGAGACACCCAGCGCCAGGAAGCCGGCGGCCGAGCCGAGCGACGCCGCAATCCCCTCCAGCCCAAGGACCGAGAGAACGGAGAGGCCAACGCCGAACCAGAGAAACACCATCACGATTGCGACGATGAACTGGCGGTAGACCAGTGGTTCGTTCGGGAGTGTCCGCGCCAGCGAGTAGCGAAGCAGGCGCTTGACGATTCGCATGCCGACGGCGGCCAGAGCCAGGAACAGCAGTCCCCCGAGGATGGTGGGGAGTGCGGCCACGATGTCGGCGACCAGTTTCGTCAGCGCCGCCGTGAGGATGTCGCCCAGCGTCTCCAGCAGTCCTCCGGGGGCGTTCTGGAGCAGCGGAACGTCGGTCTGAGCGGGGCCGCCCTGGAGCACCGGAACGTCGGTCTGAGTCATGCTGGGACTGGTGGGCCGCAGGGCCAAGAAAGTGGACCCGGTAGCACGTGGGCAGCGACGCGGCCTCGGAGGGGCGGGTCCCAGCCGAAATTGGGAGACAACTTGGTCAGTTCTTGTGCCGAATTCGGAAAATCGTCTTTAGGTGACCCGCCAAACCGTCGTGTACGAGGTGCGTGACTCCATGCCACTCCAACCCGACGACGGAGGCGACGACGCCGTTCTGGGCATCCACACGGTCAAGACCAACCGGTACGACGAGGTAGAACTCGGTGACGGCGGCGTCATCATCTACGACACCGAGGACGAGGACGCCTGGGTCCAGGCGGGCGCTGCGGTCGATCTCGTCGAACAGGTCTGACTGGCGTACCTTCGAGAGCGGCTGCGCCGGACCAGCCCGTCGGTCGTTGTGGACGCTGAACCGGTGGCTGGGTGGGACTTGCCCGGCGGCGACGGACAAGAGTTTACGGGTCGGCCGCCAAAGCCCGGGTACGATGGTACTCGACAATCTGGGTAGCTCCCTCCGGAGCACGATGAACACGCTCCGCGGGAAATCCCGCCTCGACGAGGAGGACGTCGAGGAGATCGTGAAGGAGATCCAGCGGTCGCTCCTCCAGGCCGACGTCGAGGTCGACCTCGTGATGGATCTCTCCGGGAACATCGAGGAGCGTGCGCTCAACGAGGAGCCCCCCGGCGGCACCTCCGCACGCGACCACATCCTCAAAATCGTCTACGAGGAGATGGTCGAGGTGGTCGGCGAATCGACCGAGATTCCGCTCGAACCGCAGACGATCATGCTCTCGGGGCTCCAGGGCTCGGGGAAGACGACGACGGCCGCCAAAATCGCCTGGTGGTTCGCGAAGAAGGGGCTGCGCTCGGCGGTCATCCAGACCGACACGTTCCGGCCCGGCGCCTACGAACAGGCCGAGCAGATGAGCGAGAACGCCGAGGTGGCGTTCTACGGCGACCCGGACGCCGAGGACCCGGTGCAGATTGCCCGCGACGGGCTGGCTGCGACCGAGGACGCCGACATCCGCATCGTCGACACCGCCGGCCGCCACGCGCTGGAGGCCGACCTCATCGACGAAATCGAGGAAATCGAGGATGTGGTCGACCCCGACCGGAACCTGCTGGTGCTCGACGCCGCCATCGGCCAGGGCGCCAAAGCCCAGGCACAGGAGTTCGACGACGCCATCAGCGTCGACGGCGTCGCCATCACCAAACTCGACGGGACCGCGAAAGGTGGCGGCGCGCTGACGGCGGTCAACGAGACGGACTCCTCCATCGCCTTCCTCGGGACCGGGGAGACGGTCCAAGACGTCGAGCGGTTCGAACCGGACGGCTTCATCTCCCGGCTGCTCGGGATGGGCGACCTGAAACAGCTCTCCGAGCGCGTCGAGCGCGCCATGGCCGAGACGGGGGAGGGCGAGGACGACTGGGAGCCCGAGGACATGCTCGAGGGCACGTTCACCCTGAAGGACATGCAGCGCCAGATGGACGCGATGAACAAGATGGGGCCGCTCGACCAGGTGATGGACATGATTCCCGGGATGGGCGGCGGGATGATGGACCAGCTGCCCGACGACGCGATGGACGTGACCCAGGACCGGATGCGCAACTTCGAGGTCATCATGGACGCGATGACCGACGAGGAGCTGGAGGACCCCCGCTCCATCGGCGCCTCGCAGGTCAAGCGCATCGCCCGTGGCTCCGGCACCGAGGAGGAGACGGTCCAGGAACTGCTCCAGCAGCACAAGATGATGGACCGCACCCTCAACCAGTTCCAGGGGATGGGCGACGGCGACATGCAGCGGATGATGAAGAAGATGCAGG
>CAYXXM010000065.1:0-9966 GCA_964469085.1 uncultured Haloferacaceae archaeon | reverse complement strand
GCGGAGATACAGACCGCCGGCCTGGCGACGGTGACCACCGGGATGGGCCGGATCGACGGCGCCCCTGTCCCGCACGTCGAACTGTCGACGGACCACCCCGGTGTCGCGCTGCTCTGCTCGCAGAAAGCGGGCTGGGAGCTGGATTTCGAGTTCTTCGATGGCCTGGGTTCGGGACCGGCCCGCGCGCTGGTCGGAAAAGAGACGGAGTTCGAAGCGGTCGGCTACTACGACGAGTTCGACCTCACCGTGCTCGCCGTCGAGAGTATCAACCTCCCGGACGACGAAATCGCCGGCCACGTCGCGGACCTGGCGAGCGTCGAGGAGAGCGGCGTCTTCCTCCCCGCCTACGCGCTCGGGTCGGTCGCCGGCAGCGTCGCGGCCGGCTCCCGCGCCCCAGAACTCGCGGTCTGGCAACTGTTCGAGGCCGGGTATGCCCCGGGAAGCGTCGTCTCGGTCTCCGGGAGCGCGCCGATTTCCCCCGTCAGCTACGACGAGAGCGAGGCAATGGCCCGCACCAACGACGCGGTGGCCTACGGTGGCGAGGTCCACCTGACCGTCACCGAGGACGACGACGCGCTCCAGCAGGTCACGTCCGACGCTGCCAGCGAATTCGGCCAGCCCTTCTTCGAGATTTTCGACCGCCACGACTGGGACTTCGAGGCGCTGCCCGAGTCCGTGTTCGGCCCCGCCGCGGCCACCGTCGACGTCATCGACGGCCCGACCTACCGGTTCGGCGAGCGAAACGAGGAGCTGCTGGCCGAGAGCTTCGGCATCTGAGGCATGCGCCTCAAACCGCTCCCGCCGGTTCCCGACGACGGGCTCGACGCCGTAGCGGCCGCCCAGCAGGCGGTTCCACTGGTTCCCGGCTCGGAGAACGACTGCTGTGCCCGCCTGATGCGCCGGCGCGGCTTCCAGAGCCGGGATGTCGCCCGGACGTGGCTCACGTTCCTTCGCGCGCTGGAACTCGCCGAGGAGACCGAATCGGGGTTCAGGCGGACTGCCCGCGAACCGACGCCGGAGAACGTCTGCGAGTCGTTCCTGAACCGCGTCTACGGCGCCGAGGAAGCGCTCACTGCGCTCCAGGCGGCAGCGGACCCACTCGGAACCGAGGCCGCGTTCGAGCGCCTCCGCGACACGATTCCTGGCTGGGAGCGACACAAGCAGCGCGGGTGGGAGGCCGAGTGGGAGGAGCGAATCGGGACCCTCCTCGACTGGCTGGTGCTCCTGGATGTCGCTGCAGTGTCCGACGAGGGGTACGTCGCGACGAGAGAATCCGACTGAGGGGTCAGCACCCAGCCGGCGACCTCACTCCGTCACGAGGGAGCGAACTGTGCCGACGCCTTTGCTCCGCCCCTCCCGGAACACGAACCGTTGGCCCTCCTCGACCAGATAGGGGCGGAACTTGAACCGGACGGTGCTCCGACCGGTGTCCCCGGGGAGCAGGCAGCCACCCTCGGGCGAGAACACCGCCGCCTCGCTCATCGTCTCCAGATGGACCACAGGCTCGTAGCCGTCGCCGATGCGAGTCGGGTGGTTCAGGACGACGACTTCGGCCTCGAACTCCCGGACCGGTTCGGGGTCGCTCTCCCGGGGCACCAGCGCCATCCCGCGTTCGATCTCCTCCTCGTCGACGCCTTTGAGCGCGATGCCGACGATGCGGCCTGCCCGAGCTTTGTCGACCCGGTGGTAATGCATCTCGATGGACCGCACCTCGACCTCTCGAAAACTCCCGTCGGGCATCGGGCCGAGCAGCAGTTCGTCGTCGGCCTCGACGGTCCCGGCGTTGACTGTCCCGGAGGCGACGGCGCCGACGCCGGTGACGCTGTAGCTCCGGTCGACGTACATCCGGAACGGGGCATCCGCGTCGCTTTCGCGCTTGGGCAGCGCCTCGAACAGCGTATCCAGGTGGCCGATACCGTCGCCCGAGACGGCACTGGTCCGGAGAATCGGGACCACGGTACCGACCTCCTCGATGGCGGCGCCGACGCCGTGGCGGTCGACCGGCAGCGGCGTCTCACCCACCTCTCTGAGCATCGCTTCCACCTCGTTTTCCACCTCGGCGACGCGCTCGTCGGTCACCATATCGGTCTTGGTGATGGCGACCAGCGTCGGGAGTTCCGTCGCGAGCAGGATGCCCAGATGTTCCCGGGTGGTCTCCGTTGGCCCGTCGTTGGCGGCGACAGCGAGGAGGCCGTAATCGAGTTTCTGGCCGACCAGGCCACGGATGGTCGTGTGGAGCCACGGCTCGTGGCCCACCGTGTCCACGAAACTCACCAGCCGGTCCGCCTCCTGGACTACGCTCGCGCGGTCGGTCTTGCGGTCGGGGTTGTCCATCCGCACCGGTCCCTCCTCGTCGAAGCCGTAGACGGCGTAGGATAGGTCCGCCGACAGCCCACGTTCGACCTCGTGGGGCTGGACGTCGAGAAAGGACCGGGTGCCGCCCTGGCCGTCGTCCCTATCGCCGGTGACGAGCGTCCCGACGAGGGTGGATTTGCCGTGGTCGACGTGGCCTGCCGTGCCGACGACGACGTGCTCGTCGTCCGTTTCCAGCATCGGCCCGTCCCGGAGCGTCGCGATTCCGACGAGGCCGCCGGAGTCGTTGCCCTCCCCGGATTGGGCACCGGTGTCCGTGGATGCGGAATCGGGTTCACTGGCAACGGAACCGGTTTCGTCGATACCCCAGGTTTCGACGTCCTCGATGTGTGCGGCGGACTCCTCGGCCAACAGCGAGAGCACGTCCATGGATTCGGAGAACGCGGCGGGACTAATGCCCGCGATGCCGCCGTCGTCGTCGACGCCGATGACGTACGTCGCCTCGCCGTCAC
The DNA here is from genome assembly GCA_964469085.1 of uncultured Haloferacaceae archaeon. Classification (GTDB taxonomy): domain Archaea; phylum Halobacteriota; class Halobacteria; order Halobacteriales; family Haloferacaceae; genus Halolamina. Next base: position 7,141 of record CAYXXM010000065.1, on the reverse strand, counting down.
CTGAGAGGAGACGATGACGAAGTTGTGCGGCCAGTGACTCCAGCCGCCCGTCGACCAGGTGGGTATCCCGAGTGAGCCGCGTCTTGAACTCGATGGAACCGCCCTCCTCCTCGCCTCGCGCAAGGGCCCGCTGGAGCGGGGCCCGATCTGCGCTCATGGGCGCTTTTGGCGGCTGAATCGGTTTATGCCTTTCCGTGGGCTGGGTTCCCGTGCCAGCCGGCCACGGTCCACGGGGCCACGCAGAACCAATCATGTTCGGTGGAAGGGCGTAAAGGCTGGCTCTCGAACCTGGGGGAAAGGGCTTAACGGCTGGCTCTCGAAGAGTTATTCAGATAATGTCTACGGATATCGAAGAGGCCAAGAGAACCGCTGAGGCCCGCGAAAACGAGGTCTGTCCCGTTGTCGACTCCGTCGAACAGATCGGGTCACAGTGGCGGCTCATCGTGCTGCACGACCTCCAGAACGGCGAGAAGCGGTTCAACGAGCTCAAGCGCTCGACGGAGGCCAACGCTCGCACCCTCTCACGGGTGCTCGACGACCTCCAGGAGTCCGGCTTCGTCGCCCGGCGACTGGAGGAAGACGCACCGGTGGCGACGTACTACTCGCTGACAGAGAAAGGTCGGTCGCTCGGCCCGGTGTTCAGGGAGATCGAGGACTGGGCCGACGAGTGGCTCGACAGCTGTCAGGCCTGAGGCCGATCTGGCCCTCGCACCGCCCCGATTCTGGTACCCGCTCAGGTTCTGACGTCGACGCGGGCCCCGTCGTCGTTGCTGGCCTCGACCGACCAGCCGTGGGTATCGGCGATGCGCTTGACGAGCGCGAGGCCGGCTCCCTGGCCCTCGCCGCTGGTGTAGCCCCAGGCAAAGGGGTCGGCGGTATTGAACCCCGGGCCGTCGTCGACGACGGCGAAGCCATCGGTCGTGTCGAGAACGCTAATCGTGACGTCCTCGCCGCCGTGTTCCTCAGCATTTCGAAATAGGTTCTCCAGCATGAGTGTGACCAGGGCCGGATCAGCCTGGACGCTCCCTGTCGCGTCGATATCGATGGAGGTTCCGGACAAGTGGAGTCGCTCGGCGGCTGTCTCGGCAGCATCCTGTACCGATACCGACTCGACCTCCTCGACGCGCCTGGACCCGATAGCCTCGGCCTCGGATGCGAGGCTCTCCAGGCGGTCGAGCGCCGCGAGCGCCTGGTCAGTTGTCTCGCCTTCGAGGGACTCCACGGCGAGGCGAGCGGCGCCGAGGTGATTTCGCAGTTCGTGGGAGATGGTCGAACCGAACGCCGCGAGTGGGTCCCGTTGCACGGCTGAGTCCCCGGCAGCGGCAGCCTGAGTGAGCAGGCGCTGGCGAACTGCGGCGGCAGCCGCCTCCGCAGAGGTGGGAACCTGCTCGACACCCGGTGGAAGGTCTGCGGACGCCGTGCCGACGACGACGCCAGGAAGGAGGTGGCCCTTTCGGGCCGCGGCACCGAAGAGGTCGGCAGGGCGGCCGGCGAACTCGTCGACGACGACCATGTCGATTTCAACAGCGTCGAGCGTCGCCAGTGCGTCGGGTGCGGAGTCGACGGGGACGGCATCGACGCCCGCCTCGGTGAGACTGCTCACGATGTCGACCGCTCGGTCGCCATCCCCGACCACGAGGACGCGACCTGTCGAGAGCGGTGAATCGTGAGGCTCGGACATACTCCATCTAACTCATCCCCCCTAAATAAGGGTTCGATCCACCTATAGTAACTGATAGCTCCAGCGGGTGCCAGCCGAGCCGCCGTTGTAAGGGGGAAAGACAGTTCCCGTTCGGGTCGTTATCACGTGCGTGGACGAACAGAAGCGGGCAGTGCGGGACGGCTACAACCAGATAGCCGAGCGATACGACGAGGTGCGGGCCGACGACGCTGCCCACGAGGGCCTGGCCCGACTCCGGGAGACGCTCCCGGCGGACCCGATGCTGCTCGATCTGGGCTGTGGGGCCGGCGCGGGGCCCCTTCAGGCGTTGGACGTCGAGCGTGCCGTCGGCCTGGATTTCTCCGGCGAACAGCTCAGACTGGCCGCCGAGCGTACCGACGCGGCACTGGTTACTGGAGATATGACGGCGCTGCCGGTCGCGGATGAGTCCTTCGACGCCGTCACCGCTCTCTACTCCATCATCCATCTGCCGGTTGACCAGCACGGGGCGTGTTACGCCGAAGTGGAGCGGGTCCTCGAGCCCGGCGGACGGTTCCTGTTCTCAATCGGCGATAACTGGGCCGGCGCCAACGATGACTGGCTGGAGTCTGGCACCCGGATGGAGTGGTCGTACCCGGAGCTCTCGGAGACCCGGCGGTTGCTGACCGAGGCGGGGCTGACCGTCGAGGACACGTTCGGGGTCGAAAGCGAGATGGACGACGCCACCTGGCTGTTCCTGCTCTGTCGAACGGACCTGGAGAACTGAACCGCGAGTCAGGCTTCCGCGCTGACGCGGCTGTCGACCTCGTCGACGATGGCCGCCTCGTCGTAAGTCTCGTCCTCCTTGTCGAACACCTCATCGCCGTCGACGTGGACTTTGAAGACGCCCGCGTCGCCGGTCACGAGGGCGACGCTGTCGACGCGTTCGCCGAACGTCTCGAGGATTGCTTCTTGCAGGTCCTGTGCGCGCGGGAGCATCCCGCAGGGGACGCAGTACTCGATTTCTACGCTCGTCATTACGTTCGTTTCTAATGCAGCGGCCCTCAAAAGGGACACGGCGGTGGCAATCGGCGACCTCACGACGGCCAATTTGCTGCTTGCGTCCGCGACGGCCACTCGGATGCTGGCGGTGCTGTTCGTGGCCGCTACCCGAACGACGGACGCCACGACAGCAACAGGACCGTTGCGATGAAAACGGCCGTCGAAATCCCGTAGGTGTAGCTCTGTGTGGCGGCGACGACGAAGGAGCCGCTGCCGAACACCGCGGTCGCGACGGAGGCGGCAATCGGCCAGGTACAGGAGACACACGAGAGCAGGCCGAGCACCCCGGAGACGGCTGAACCGATGGCTTCGAGCACGGTGACGTAGACCAGCAGCGCCAGCGCGAGATAGCCAGCGACCCGCGCGGGCATGAGGAGGAGCCGGACCAACTCGCCCCGGTAGGCGAGCGCCGGGCCCCAGCCAGGCGGGAGCCACAGTATCGAGAACCCCGAGGCATGCGCGGCGTCTACCCCGGTTGCGACCATTCCGCCGGTGTAGGCAAGCATCGCAAGGTACCCCCCGGCCACGCCCAGCGCCCGTCGTCTCGTTCGCCCGTCGGCATCGGGGGTCTCCGTCCGGGCGAACACCCACAGCGAGGTGTTGACCCAGAGCAGCCCGTAGAGCGCGAACCTCGGGTCGGTAACGGTGACGCCGCCGAAGAGCCAGTATCCCGTCAGCGCCATCACGTCGAGATAGAGGACGGCGACGACGGCCAGAACGACCCGGGGTTCGAGTTCTGGGACGCGGTCCCAGGTGATAGGGTCACTCATCGATCAGACCGCCAGGGCGTCGATGACGACGGCGAGCAACACGCCGCCGAGGTACGCGTTGGACGCGTGGAAGGCGCGGAATGCCGCCGTCTCGGTGCGTTCGAAGTGGAGTTTCACGACGGCCCAGAGGAACACCACCCCCAGGGCGACGCCCGCCGTGACGAACAGCCAGTCGAGGCGGGTCGTCGTCGCCATCGCCGCGGTTGCGACGAGTGTCGCGCCGAGGTACCAGAGGATGTGCCTGCGGGTGGTGGTCTCCCCGCTGACGACAGGCAGCATGGGGAACCCCCCGGCCGCGTAATCCTCCGTGTACGCCAGCGCCAGGTTGTAGAAGTGCGCGGGCGTCCAGAGGAAGACGACCGTCGCGAGGCCCACGCCACCCCAGCCGATATCGCCGGTCACGGCGGCCCAGCCGATGAGCGCCGGGAGCGCCCCCGCCGCGCCGCCGAGGACGGTGTTCTGGACGGTGTTCGGTTTGAGCACCAGCGTGTAGACGACGCTGTAGAAGAGAATCGCGACCAGTCCGAGCACTGCGGCGAGCAGGTTCACGGATGCGAACAGCGCGAGCGAGATTCCCGCCAGGACCAGACCGAAGGCGACGGCGTTGCGGACCGGGACGAGGTCGATGGCGAGCGGGCGACCGCTGGTGCGCTCCATCCGCCGGTCGACGTCGCGTTCGAGCACGTGGTTGAACGTCCCGGAGGCGCCGATTGCCAGGGCGCCCCCAGCGAGCGTGCGCGCGAGGACAGCGACCGTCAGTCCGGTTCCACCGGCCAGCGCCATCGCGGCCGCGGCGACCAGACAGAGCAGCCACATCAGCCGCGGTTTGGTCAACGTCCCGTACGCGCGGAGTTTCGCCCGCAGCCGAGGCCACCCTGGTTCGGGGAGGACCGGCGCGGGCGCGTCCCCGACGGGCGGAAGGTCCGCAGCAAGCGGTGCGGCGGGCGCGTCGCCGGGCGCTCCGGTGGCAGCTTCGAGCGTCCAGGCGAGCGCCGCGAGGACCCCGCCAAAGATTACCAGACCGACGACGAGGTGGAACGCCGAGACGGCGGCCGTCACCGCCGTCGTTGCGACGAGGGCACCGACCACCACCTGGCCGGGGAAGAGCGACAGCGCGACGACAAGCGAGCCACGAACCCGGCGGGACTCCTCGCGGCGGAACGACTCCACGGTGACGAGGACGAGGAAGAGGCCGACGGTGGCCGCGGCGAGGCGATGGCCGAGGGCGAACCAGCCGGCTGCGGAAGCGGGGAGGCCGAACCCGTCACCACAGACTGGCCACGCCTGGCACGCGGCCGCGGCGTCGGTGACAGCCGTCGTCGTACCGACGGCGACGAGGAGGTACACCCCCATGGCTGCGGCGGCGAGAAGACCGGTGAACTGCCGGTCGGAGGTCATTGGTTGGGGTTTGGTCGGCCCCTACTTATGCCGCCCGCTTCGGGTCCAGTGGCTGAACCGTCGTGGTACTGGCGGAACCCACGTCGAAACCGCAATCAGTCGGAGTTCGGTCTCTGCACCTTATCCCCGCTCGTCCAGAATTTGCTCGATGATGGCTCCGGTCGACACAAGTTCCCCGTCGAAACCCTCCTCCCGCGGCCCGGCGCGCTCGACGCGACAATCGATGCCGCGCTGATTGAGTGACGCTGCCACGTCGGCCTCGTCGTGGTACTGGTCGTACCCGAGCACGATGACGTCCGGCTGGATGCGTTCGATGGGAACGAAGATATCCGACTTGTGGCCAAGATGGGCCTCGTCGACCACGTCGACGGCGCCAACGACCTCCCGTCGCTGGCGGTCCGGGACGACGGGAGGCTGCTTGTGGGTCACGTTATTGCTCCGGGCGACGATGACGTGGAGTTCATCACCGAATCTCGCGGCCTCCCGGAGGTAGTGGATGTGCCCGGGATGGAGGACGTCAAACGTTCCCTGGGCGACGACAGTCGTTGGTTCCGAACCCCGCTTGTCGTTCGGCGACGGCTCGTCGCTCCCGCTCATGGTTCGTCCCCGTCGAGACCCAGTTCCTCGTCGATGTCCGCCTGGTCGAAGTCGAAAAACTCCTCGGGCTCCGCCAGGTCGGCGTCGACAACCGGCAGGCTGCGACGCTTCCCCGCCCGGTCGAGGGCGACCCAGTCGCTGCGCTCGTACGGGTAGCCGATGATTATGTGGACCTGCCCTTTGCCGAACGTCGCGAGGTCGGCCTGGGAGGGTTCGAGCACGCCGTTGGGGTGGGAGTGGACCGACCCGACGGCCGAGAAGTCGTTGGGTATCATGCTGGTCCGGACGGTCGCACTCACGGAGTTGGACTCTGTCCCGGGTATGACCAGAACGTCAGTGACGACGAGTCCCTCACCGCGGACGCCAACCTCGTCGGCTGGCTCGCCGCGCATGAGTCCCATGTACTCGTTCGGGTGGCTCTCGCGGGAGGCTTCGAGGGCGAACGTCAGCGCGTCCTCGGCGATGCCGATGACGTCGCCGGACCGGAACAGACCCATTGGTAGTCTCTCTGCGGCGCCCACAACTAAGGATTCCGGGACAGGTCGACAGGATAGGAGGCCACCGGGACAGGAGAGGAGGCTACCGCAGACCCGAGTTGCAGCGTTATCGGCGTCCCGATGCGGCCGAAACCACAGACCCGGCTGGCACCGCCAGCGCAGGCCCGATGCGGCCGAACATACAAGACTTAACTCCCGCGACCGCCGAACTCACAGCATGAGCAACAACACTCAGCCCGAGGGCGGTTCGCCCTCGGCACGTCAGGATGTTCCTGACGAGCCACCCATCGTTTACGACCTCGACCCTGACTGCACCTTCGACGACGTGGCGGAAGGCGCCCGCTATCTCGTCACCGCAAACGGCGTCGTCGACTACGGCGTCTTCGTCGACGTCTCGGAGAACGTCTCCGGCCTGGTCCACGAGTCCAGCCTCGACGGTAAGTACGGCGTCGGTGACGAGTTCGTCGTCCGCCTGGAAGAGATTCGGGAGAACGGCGACCTCGCGTTCGAGGAGGTCGACCCCGCAGCGCATCAGGTCGTCACCGTCGACCACGAGCCGGAAATCAGCCCCATCGAGTCCCTGCAGCGCGGCGACGCGGTCACCGTCGAGGGCGAGATAACCCAGATCAAACAGACCGCCGGCCCGACCATCTTCCACGTGGGTGATGAGACGGGCATCGTCGCGGCCGCGGCGTTCGAGGAGGCCGGCGTCCGTGCCTACCCCACTGTCGAAATCGGCGACGTCGTTCGCGTCAGCGCCGAGGTGGGTGTCCACGACGGCGTTCAGCAACTCGAAGTCGATGACGTGAGTCGCCTCGACGACGAGAAGGCCGCGGCCGCCCGCGAGCGCCTGAAGGAAGCCCGCAGCGAGCGTGCCGCACCGGCAAGCGTCGACCCGCTGGTGGAGTGGGAGGCGTTCGAGAAGCTCCGCCCCGACCTGGAGTCGCTCGCACGCCTGCTCCGCCGGACCGTCCTCGAGGGGCGGCCGATCCGCGTCCGTCACCACGCCGACGGCGACGGGATGTGCGCCGCCGTTCCGGTCCAGCGCGCGCTCTCGAACTTCATCGAGGCGGTCCACGACGACCCCGACGCGAGCCGCCACCTGTTCAAGCGGCTCCCCTCGAAGGCACCGTTCTACGAGATGGAGGACGTGACCCGCGACCTCAACTTCGCGCTGG
>CAYXXM010000064.1:0-9988 GCA_964469085.1 uncultured Haloferacaceae archaeon | reverse complement strand
TCGGGCGTGGCGATGTCCATCGCCGGCTCCTCGCGGCCCGCCTCGGGAGCCGAGCACCTCTTTTCCCACCAGCTCGACCGCATTGCCCCCGGTCGCGCGCTCCACGGCCACCAGGTCGGCGTCGGCTCGATCATGACCGCCTATCTCCACGACGGGCCGAACGGGATGTGGCTCTCCATCCGCGACGCGCTGGCGAGCCTCGACGCGCCGACCACAGCCGATGACCTCGGAATCGCCGAGGCGGAACTCATCGAGGCGCTCACCTCGGCCCACGGCATCCGCGACCGCTACACCATCCTCGGCGACGGCATCACCGAGGACGCGGCCTACGAGGTTGCCGAGGCGACCGGCGTTATCTGACCGGGACGGAAGATTCGGTTCCTACTCGATGGGTAGCTCCGCGACACCGGGGTACGCCAACTCGGCCGGATGACTCCTCAGCCAGGCCGCGTCAGCGATTCCCGGCTCCCGCGCGGTTGGCGCTCCGCGGAGGTATTCAGCCTCGAAAACCACGACGAGCCTGGCAAGCGGCGGTCGGTCGGCCGCGGTCAGGGAGTCGTCGCCCTCCACGGCGCCGTCGCTATCGCGGTCGGCGACGTGGACCGCACGCTCGGCCCGGAGCACGCCCGTGAGCCGACACTCCACGCCGGTTTCCTCGTAGGTCTCGCGGCAGGCGGTGGCGCCGAGGCTCTCGCCGGGTTCCTGCTTGCCGGCCGGCTCGGACCAGCCGCCGTTTTCAGGTTCACGAACCAGCAGCGCCGCGGGGTCGCCGTCGAGTTCTCGTCGGACCCAGGCCCCCGCGCCGCCGACAGTCCCTGCGGCGGCGCGGGCGGCCGTCCGGTCGTAGGTTTCGGGCGAGACGACCCACTCGGTCTCGGTTAGCGGAAACGCGCCGAACCTGTCGCGGAGCCGAGCCACGGCGTCGTCGACGGCCGCGACCGCCCGGTTCGGGTCCATGGTGGCTCCTGCGGCTCCGTGTTGAAGAAGCCCACTGCTCAGTGCTGAAGAGGCCGCCTCGTGCTGAAGAACCCTACCGCTCAGTGCTGAACAAGCTCGCCGCTCACGAGTGTGAGACCGCCGACGCGGCCTGCCCTGGACCGCGCGGCGGTGATGACCGGTCGGAACGGTGGCGCCAGCCCGGCCCCGGTGTGGGGGCCACCCCACCGGGACCGGAATCCGCCCAACCGGTCGAAGACGGGTGCGTCGCCATCACCCGTACGATATGTTCCAGCGCCATCGTGGATAAACCCTTGTACATTGGCGGATGGTCGGGCGCCGCCGACGTGTTCAGTCCCGTTGCCGGACCGCTGCCGCCAGCGTCGACGCCTCCTCGGGGTCGAGCGGCTCCCGCTGCAGCGCGAGCGAGACATCGTCGTCGTCCCTGCGCGGCAGCAGGTGGACGTGAGCGTGTCTGACGGTGCCAATGAGCGTCTCCGTCGTGTAGAAGATGCTGAACCCCTCAGGTTGGAGGTGCTCGTCGAGGCGGTCGGATACCACCTGGACCGTCTCGAACACCGCCCCAGCGTCGTCACCCTCGAGCAGCTCCGCCCGGTGGTCTTTCGGAACGATGAGCGAATGCCCCTCGACTGCGGGGTTCTTGTCGAGAAACGCTAACGAGCGGTCGTCTTGGTGGAGGATGTTGGCCTCGGTCTCGCCGGCCACGATCGCACAGAACTCACAGTCGACCATACCGTGTCAGTAACTCCCACGGTAAAAGAGTTACCCCTCTAGACCGAACCCGAACCACCTTGTCGCTGCGGTTCAAAGCCGGCGGTATGCTCGCACGCGCCCGCTCCCGCGCTCGGTCGTCTCCACGCGCGACCGTCGCCGTGCTCTCGGTCGTCGGCTACGCGCTCGTCGTGGGCACCTTGGTGGGGCTGATCCCCGCGACGGTGTTCCCGCGGCTCTCACAGGCGCAGGTGGAGCTGTTCTCCCACGCTATCGCCGCCGTCAACACCGTGGCGACGCTGCTGTTGATACTCGGTTGGAAGTGGATTCGGGAGGGGAAGGTCATGCGCCACCGGATGGCGATGGGCAGTGCATTCGGCCTGATTCTCGTTTTCTTGGTGCTCTACCTGCTGAAGATCGGTGGCGGCGGGACGAAGGAGATGGTCGGCGCACCGGAGCTCGTCTACACCGCCTATCTGGTGATGCTGGGGGTGCACATCCTGTTGTCGGTGGTGTCGGTCCCCGTTGTGCTCTACGCGCTCACGCTCGGTCTGACCCATAGCCCGCGGGAACTCCGGGCGGAGACTCCCCACAGAACTGTCGGCCGCGTCGCCGCGGCATCGTGGATTCTCTCGCTCTCGCTCGGCGTCGTCACCTACCTGCTGCTCAACTGGGTGTACGCCTACGAATTCACCCGCGGCAGCGGGCTGGGGTAGCGGGACATGACCCGCGACAGTGGGAAGGGGTCGGTTGGAGTTGCCCCGCGACAGCGGGATGGGGTAGGCGGGTACTCGACGAGACGCCGTGGCGCAGCGACAGCTTGACGCTCCGGAACCGAACCGTTCAACCCTCCGCGACGGAACGGCCTGCCATGGGCGAGCCACTCGAACCGCCGCGCGAGCAGGCTGTCGAAGTCGTCGACCGACTCGAAACGGAGTACCCGGAATCGACTATCTCCCTGCAGTTCGAATCCCGACTCCAGCTCCTCGTCGCCGTCGTCCTCTCGGCGCAATGTACCGACGAACGCGTGAACAAGGTCACGCCCGAGCTGTTCGAAAAGTACACGTCCGCCGCGGATTTCGCGGCGGCCGACGAGGAGGAACTGGCCGAGGACCTCTACTCAATCACCTACCACAACCAGAAGGCTGGCTATCTCAACTCCGCCTGCGAGGACATCGTCGAGAAGCACGACGGTGAGGTGCCGGACACGATGGACGACCTCACCGACCTCTCGGGGGTGGGGCGGAAGACGGCGAACGTGGTGCTACAGCACGCCCACGACGTGGTGGAGGGCATCGTCGTCGACACGCACGTCCAGCGGCTCAGTCGTCGCCTCGGCCTTGCCGAGGACGAGCGGCCGGACGCCATCGAACAGGAGCTCCTGGAGTTCGTCCCGCGGCGCCACTGGCAGCAGTTCACTCACCTCCTAATCGATCACGGGCGGGCGGTCTGTACCGCCCGGAACCCTGACTGTGGGGACTGTGTGCTCGCGGACATCTGCCCGTCAGAGAAAGGCGACAGCGAGGTCGACCTGGCGAGTGGCGACCCGTGGTAACCCTCGCTGCATTGATTCGCACAACGGCTTGGGTCTCGGCAGGCGTTCAGGACAGCAGGTATCGCCCGATATACCGGTAGATACCCACCAGATACGCCAGTATCCACAGGGCCGTGTAGCCGAAGACGCCGATGCGGAGTCGGCGCCGCCAGGCGCTCATGTGTTCGTGGAGTTCGTCGATGTTGGCGTCCGGGTCCGGATTCCGATAGCGGTCGGCCTGGTGTTTGGCCTGGAAGATGCGGACGATGCCGGTGAGGCCGAACACCAGAAGCGCGTAGGCTTGCAGCCCCAGGAACGCGTGCAACACGGCGAGGCCCGAGAACTGGTCGGCGAACCGCGGAATCATCCAGACGACCACCGGAACGGTCGTGAGCACCAGCCCGGTGAGAACGAACGCCAGGTGATGAACCAGCCGACTCCAGGTCATCACCTCGGTGTCGATGGCGTACCACGCGCCGTAGAGGTAGCAGGGTAGACTGGCGCTCACGGAGAGGAGGGCGAGCGTCGCGATGGCCGTCTCCGAGAACATCTGCCGACGCTTCGTGGCAACTGGTGGTAAATGGCGCGGGTTCGGGGCGAGTCGCTCTCGAGGGCCAGGTTCAGGGCGAGTCGCTCTGGAGGCCCAGGTACAGGGCGATACGCTCAAGGACCTGGCTCACGCCAGCCCGCTCGCGAAGCGCTTAACGGCGGGCCAGCCCAATCACGGCCAATGACCGACGCGCCTGACCCGACGGAGGGGGCCGACCAGCCTGGGACGGCCGATGACCAGCCGGGCACGGCTGCCGATCCGTCAACTGACGGTGGGCCATCCCCGACCCACGACGGCGCCGCGGACGACCGTAGCGAGGCAGAACTCGAGGAGCTCCGGGCGCAGGTTGAGGAGACGTACGACTTCGACGAGTTCGGCCCCGCGGAGATGGCGGAGATGGACCGCGAGGAGTGGGAGGTGGCGTTCGACGCCGACACGTGGATCACCGGCAGCGCGCTCATCGACCGGGTCGAACAGGACCTGCAGAGCCGCATCGCCACTCGCGAGGTGTTCGCCAGACTGGAGCGACATCCGGGCGAGAACGGCGACCGACTGCTTGCCTACTCCGACGAGGGGTACGCCATCGTCAACCCCGACGGCAGCGTCGAGGGCCAGGGGACGGTGCTCCGTGACGTTGAACCGACCGTTGCGCTCTGCTCCATCGACTCCTACGACCCGCTGACGCCGCCGGCGGACCCCGACCTGCCCGACCCCGAGGACGTGGAGTCCGGCAGCGGGGAACTGGGGAACACGATGCTCCAGGTCATCGCGGCCACACAGATTCTGGCGGGTATCGGCCTGCTGGCCGCCTGGCTGCTCGTTGACCTGCAGCCGAACAGCTCGGGTGCTGACGTCGTCGCGCCCGCGGCGGGCGTCGGCTTCGTCCTCGTCGGTGGCTTCCTCTTCGTCGTCGTCGCCAATGCACGACTCTCGGACCGATTCCGGGCAGAGGAGTACCGCAAGCGCCTCCGGGCGGTCGACGCGGCAGGTGAGCGGCCCGAGTTCGTGCCCACGCTCTCAGGTGAGGACGGGGAGCCTGGTTCGCCAGTGGGCGACAGTGCTACCTCGACCTCGTCGGACGCCGCCACCTCGACATCACCGGATGCCGACGCCTCGACCTCATCAGACGCCGCCACCTCGACGTCGCCGGATGCCGACGTTTCGACCTCATCAAACGCCGCCACCTCGACGTCGCCAGAAGACGCCGCCTCGACGTCATCGGACGCCAGCGTCGACGAGAATAGGGACGGCTGACGGCCACTTCTAACCGCTCGCAGAATCTGGAGCTGACGGCCGGTGAACACGGGTTCTCGCCAGCCATCTCGGCGACTCGCGGGCCGGTCCGTTCCCGGGATAACGGTGGGTTTAAGCAAAGCCCCACCCAGTATTTGGTCGTATGAAGAGGCGGGATTTTCTCCGAGCAGCCGGCGGTTCCGGTACGACCGCCGCAGTCGGCTCTGGGGTCGCTGCCGGGCAGCAGGAAACCGGCACGGCCACCGGAACCGGAACCGAATCCGGGACGGGGACCGGAACTGATACGGGCGGCGGCGGTCCGACCGAGGAGGTCGTCGTCGGCCCTGGCGGTAACCTCGTCTTCGAACCCGAAACGCTGGAGATCACCCCCGGAACGACGGTCCGGTGGGTCTGGGACTCCAACATGCACAACGTCGTCCCGCAGAGCGTGCCCGAGGGCGCGACCTGGGAGGGCGAAGGCTCGCCCGGAACGACGTTCGACGAAGGCCACGAGTACAGCCACACCTTCGAGACGCTGGGGACCTACGACTACGTCTGTACGCCCCACGAGTCCGCAGGGATGACCGGCACAATCGAGGTCGTCGAGACGCTCAGTGCCGGCGGCGGCGAGATAGAGCTCCACGACTACGGCGTTCCGATTCAGGCTCACTGGGTCGGGACGGCGACGGTGCTGATGATCTTTGTGAGCCTCGTCTTCACGTTCTACCTGCTCAAGTACGGCGAATCGCCCAACACCGGCAACACCGGGGGTGGTGAGTGATGTCCTCGACCGGCTCCACCTACGGCGACATCCACCGTTACGAACCGGCCCGCGAGAGCACTGCCGCAGCGATTGCCATCGTCCTCCTGACACTGCTGGAGGTCGTCTTCGTCTTCATGTTCGCGTGGGGACTCGTGTCCGGATGGGCCATCGACCCGATCGGGAACATGTTCCTCGGCGGCTTGCTTGCGGCGGTGTTCCTTGACCTGGCGTTCGTCCTCATGCTCTATCGGAAGGAGTTCCTGCCGGACGTGATGGTGGTGAAAAAGCGCCGCCGGAAGTGGGAGGACCTCTACGTGCGCGGGGAGGACGTCGATGGCGTCCAGCCTGACGCAGGCGACGCCTGGGAGCAGGTCAAGCGCGCAATCTACCCGTACAAACGATAACCAATGAGCCTGAAGAAGCAAGACGACCACGACCACATGGGCTGGATGGAGGAGAAACAGCTCTCGACCATCGAGAAGGGGTATCTGTTCACCCTCATCTGGCTGGACAAGCGGTTCCGCATCGTCGACTACCTGGAACTGCTCGAGACGCTCTATTACCGGGTGAACCTGCAGATGCCCAAGAGCCACACCGAGCAGTACAACCTCGACAACAAGTTCTGGTACTGGTACCCCCTGTACGCCCTGGGCTCGTTTTCCACCATCGCCTACGTGGTCGCGGCAATCTCGGGCGCGTTGCTCGGGTTCTACTACTCCCCGGCCTCGGCCGGGGCGGGGCCTGGCGAGGCGACGGTCGCGTACAACAGCATCGCGTTCATCATGCAGGACCTCCAGTTCGGCTTCATGCTTCGCTCGGTCCACCGGTGGTCCGCACAGGTGATGACCGCCGCCGTGTTCCTCCACATGCTCCGGGTCTACTTCACCGGGGCGTACAAGGAGCCGCGCGAGCTCAACTGGATCCTCGGCATCATCCTCATCAGCCTCACGATGGTGTTCGGCTACACGGGCTACCTGCTCCCATGGGACCAGCTCGCCTTCTGGGCCGGCCAGATCGGCGTCGAGATGAGCCTCTCGATTCCCATTATCGGCGAGTGGATCGCCCAGTTGCTGTTCGGCGGCTTCTCGCTGAGCCAGGCGACGCTCCAGCGGATGTACATCATCCACGTGTTCCTGCTCCCGTTCGTGGTGACCACCCTCATCGCCATCCACATCGGCATCGTCTGGATGCAGGGCATCGCGGAACCCCACTAAGCCAATGAGCGACGACCAATCCACAACCGACGCACGCACAGACGGCGGCGGCACGGGCATCGTTCCGCCGGACGACGACACGCCGACATGGAGCGAGCGCAAGCGCCGCCGCGCAGGACTCGCCCGCCTGACCTACGAGTACTTCGAGCGCTCGCGCCGCGAGGACCAGGACCTGCGCCAGCAGTCCACCTACGTCGAGCGCGACGTGCTCGGCTTTCCCACCTGGCCCCACGAGCTCATAAGGAACCTCGCACTGACGAGTTTCTTCATCGGGCTCATCATGTTCCTCTCGTCGACGATGCCGCCCCACATCGGCGACCCGGCGAACCCCGGCTCGACGCCGGCCATCATCCTGCCTGACTGGTACCTCTACTGGTCGTTCGGCCTGCTGAAGCTGAACGACCTCAATCCGGCGCTCACGCTGCTCGATGGCCAGAAGCTGATGGCCGACCGAACGTTCGGCGTGCTCGCGAACGTCGTCGTCGTCAGCGCCATCGCGGTCGTCCCGTTCCTCAACAAGGGCAGTGCCCGGCGACCGGTCGAGCAGCCGTTCTGGGCGGCCATCGGCATGGGCGGCGTTACGTTCGCCATCACGCTCTCGCTGCTCTCCATCAAGAACCTGATTCCGATGGACGTCCACCTGCTGTTCGACCTGACGTTCCTCGCGCCGCTGGTGATCGGCTGTGTCACCTACGCGGTGCTGAAAACGATGCGGGAGGGGTACATGTACGACCTCAACCGCCGCTACTACCGGTTGCGGCCGCCGAAGTAGCGTGACTGACGACGTCGGTGGCGACGACGCTGGATCGCCGGGCGGGGGGACTGCGGAGCCCGGCGACGATTCGGCCTCGTCGCCTGCCGGTCGTCGCGAAGTCGAAGTCCCGCTCAGACTCTACAAAACGGTGACCGTCTTCTCGACGCTCATCGCAATCGTCGCCGTCGTTGTGGGCTTCCTTCTGCTGGACGCGGCGACCATCGGCGGCGGACTCCTCCATCGCCTGGTTGTCGGCGTGCTCTCGGCGCTCTCGCTAACGCCGCCGGAGAGCCTGCTCTCGGCGCTGTTCGCCGTCGCTGGCCTCCTGTGTATCGCGGGCGGCGCCGTCGTCTACGTATTGGGGACTCGATTCAAGGCCCCAAACATGGGGGGCGGTAACGGTGCGGGCTAACCACCCCCCCTGGAGATGGGCGGTGGTACCAGTGCGGGCTACCTCACCACGGTCGGACCGACGGTGAATGGGAAACCCTGAAGGGGAACCGCAGCGCACTACCGGTAATGGCTGACGAGTTCATGAAGGGGTTCGGGCTCCTGAGCGGCGCCGGACTGCTCTGGATGGTGTTCGCCAGCTGGTACCGGACGACGAGCTTCGAGAGCACACGGCAGCTCATCGCCGCGCCGCCGGAGCCGAACACGGTGTTCGACACGATAGGCATCTTCTTCGCCGACCTGATGCTCTGGCTTGCCCTCGTCGGCGCGTTCACCTTCTGGGTCCTCATCCCCGCCGGTCGCCAGGCCCGCGGTGCACTCGTCGCGGACGAGGAGTAACCCACTCGCCCGTCTCGCCCGTATTTCGCTCGATAGCCGCGCAGTTCTCAGAGATAGTCGGCAACGAACGCCCGGTGGTCCGCCTCCACCGCGTCGCGCTGCTCGGCAGTGGAGTCACGGTGCCAGAGCGGCAGGCAGGCCATCGCGTGCAGCCGGCAGACCAGCCGATAGAAACGCATTCGTTCCCGTCGCACGGCGGTGAAGCGCCAGCCGTCGCGCGCCTCGGTGTACGCACGCCGGAACGTCTCCCGGAGCGCACGGGTTCGGCTCGCACTGTCCTCGTCCGGCGAGAGCAGCAGCGACTCCGCGATGGCGAGGTTGTACGCTGGCTCGACCGACAGCGTGCCAGCCCAGTCCAGGACAGCCGTGGTTGTGCCGGATTCCGGCTCGACCAGGAGGTTGCCGTACCGGTAATCGCGGTGACAGAAGGTCGGTAGCGCCGGCGCGGGAAGCGCTGGGGCCGTCTCCTGCAGGTACTCCCGGAGCAGTGCAGCGAGATCCGCAAAGCGCTCCGGCTGCTCGGCCAGTTCCGGGAAGAACCCGCCCGAATCGAACGTCCCGATGGCTTCCAGTCCGCTGTCGAGCGCGTACTCCCGGCTGTCGTCGTAGCTCGGGTGGTCAGCGGTGTCCAGGACGACCAGTTCGTCGTCACGCACCCCGACCTCGCCCACGGCGTCGAGCGGGCCGAGCGCGTGGATCTCCGCGAGGTTCTTCCCGGCCTCGCGAAGCACTCGTTCGCGCGCCGCGGGCGAAAGCGCGTGGGGGTCGTCTTCAAAGTTGGCCCCCGATTCGTGGCTCATCAGGTAGTACGGGGTTGGGTATACCGGATGTTCGTCTCGGTAGCCCAACACAGTGGGGACCGGCACACTGGTTTTCCGTCCGACAAGTTCCAACAACCGCGGCTCAGTTCGGGCGAGTTCCCCGACCAGTCCCGCCGTCGTTGCCTTCAGAACCGCTTTCCGGTGGCAATCGGGCGTTTCGGCTTCAACAGTCGCGACGAAATCCGTGCCGTGTTGCTCCCGGTAGACGTTCTCGACGCGCCACGCTGGCTGTAGTGTTCGGACCATCTCCCGCACGGTCGCGTCGGGGAGGTCGGCGTCGACGGAGTCGGTCATACTGATACATCTCGCCGATATGGCGTGTAACAGTACCGGTCAGCGGCGAAAACGGACTGGCGTTCGACCGAGCGTTCAGACGATGGCCTCGAACGGTCCCTGAATGACCCAGAAGAGACTCTGGTAGAGCGCGTAGAGCAGGGCCACCAGCGACGCGACGATGGCGGATTTCGGCGCCTCGAGCTCCATCTCGTTGCGCGCCTCGACCTGCCGGGCCTCGAACTCGAAGAAGTCCGAAACGACCATCCCGAGCACGAGCACGGAGATCACCATCCCGCCGTGGGGGTGGACCACCATGAAGAGGAAGCTGACGAAGACCAGCAGCAACGAGACCGCGACGTGGGGGGTGTAGCGCTCCATCGCCTCCG
>CAYXXM010000063.1:0-10003 GCA_964469085.1 uncultured Haloferacaceae archaeon | reverse complement strand
TCGACGTTGCCGTGGCTGCCGACGGTGACGAGGCGCTCCGCCGGGCCGACGGCGGCGTAGGCGTCCCGCACCGGCGCGCGCTCGCCGTTCGCGTCGATGGTGTCACGGCCCGCGAGCACCTCCCCGGGGATGTTGGTAATCGTGTTGCCGAAATCGTCGACGACCAGCACCTCACCCGCCGCGCTGTCGGCGCCGACCTCCGGGTCCGGGAACTGGCAGTCGACCCAGTCGTCGGTCGGCCGAACGCGGTCGGCATCGGTGACGGCCGTGGCATCGTGGACCCGCGCAGCGGCCGGCGCAAACACGTCGCGGCCGTGGAACGTGTTGCTCGCGGTCGACTCGTCCTGGTACGCCACCTCGTAGACGCGAACGCTGGCGTCGGCGTTCGACGCCAACCGGCGGGCGGCCGGGAGCGCGACGCCGTTGTCCGGGGCGACGATTCGGTGGCCGCCGGCCTCGACGACGACGGCGGCGCGGGCGGTACCGACGCCGGGATCGACGACCACGATATGGGTTGCGGCGGGGAACTCCGGGAGCACCTCGCGGAGCCAGAACGCCGCAGCGCGCACGTCCTGCCGGGGGAAGTCGTGGGCGATATCGACGAGTCTGGCGTCGGACTGCTGGAGGATGACGCCCTTCATCGCGGCGGGGTAGGGTGTGCCGAAGTCCGAGGTGAGCGTAATCATGGCTGGTGATTGGCGCGTCTCGCTCTCAACCTGTCGGTTCGGCGGGACGGCGTCTCTACCCGGGTGGATCGCTTTCCTGCGGGGACCACGGTACAGCGGGAGCGCGACGAACGCCCGCCCGGTCACAACAGTGTCGCCTCGCCCGGCTCGAACCCGACGGCTATCGTGTCGGAAGCGGGCGGTTCGGGCAGGCGAAGCACGATTTCCCGACCCGCCCACTCGCCGTACAGTCGCGTCGTGCCGCCGAGGTATTCGCCAGTCCCGAGTGCGACGGAGAACTGGTTGCGGTCGGCATTGCGGTGGAGATGCGTCGGGCGCACGCAGAACGTCACATGGTCGCCGACGGCGTGGCCGGCGTCGTCGACGTCGCTGTCATCCTCGTCGTCGACGTTGCTGGCGTCCTCGGCGGCGAGACGGAAGCGGTGACCATCCGGCGCCTTCTCGTCGACCTCGACGGCCAGTTCGTCGCCCTCACGGCCGACGACGACGCCCGAGAAGAGGTTGTTCTCCCCGACGAACGAGGCGACGAAGTTCGTCTCGGGCGCCTCGTACACCTCGACGGGCGTGCCGACCTGCTCGATGGCGCCATCGTTCATCACCGCGAGGCGGTCCGAGACTGCCAGCGCCTCCTCCTGGTCGTGGGTGACGTATACCGTCGTGACCCCCAGTTCGCGCTGGATGCGCTTGATTTCACGCCGCAGCTGTTCGCGAAGTCGCGCGTCGAGGGCACTCATCGGCTCGTCGAGCAGGAGCACGTCCGGGCTCGGAGCGAGCGCCCGGGCGAGCGCGACTCGCTGCTGTTGGCCGCCGGAGAGTTCGTCCGGCTCCCGCTCGCCCATCCCCGGCAGGTCGACCAGGTCGAGCAGTTCCCCGACGCGCTCGTCGTCGGTGAGCCCGCGTGGCGGGTCGGTAAACCGCAGGCCGTATGCGATGTTCTCCGCGACGGTCATGTGCGGGAACAGCGCGTAGCTCTGGAAGACGACGCCGACGTTGCGCTGCTCGACGGGGACGTCGCTCACGTCCTCGCCGTCGAAGCGAACGGTCCCGCCCGTCGGGGTGGAGAGGCCGGCGATGGTCCGCAGCGTCGTCGTCTTGCCACAGCCCGAGGGGCCGACGAGGGTGAAGAACTCGCCGTCCTCGACGGTCAGGGACACCTCCTCCAGGGCGACGGCCTCGTCGAACGCCTTCTGAACCGCGTCGAGTTCGATGCCCACCATCTACATCCCCCGCCCTTCGCCGAGGCGGTCGATGACGACGAAACTCGCCGCGGTAACGAACAGGAGCACACAGCCCATCGCCGTCGCGGGGCCGAGCCGTCGTCCGAGGAAGCGCTCGATGGCGACCGGCATGGTGTAGGCCGAACTCCCGCTTGCCAAAATCACCGTCGAATCGAACTCCCCGATGCTGATGGCGAACGCGAACGCCGCACCGGCGACGACGCCGGCGAACACCTGTGGCAGTTCGATGTCCAGCAGCACCCGATACCGGGAGGCGCCAAGGGTGCGGGCGGACTCGACGACCGAGCGGTCGATGGTCGCCAACAGCGGCGCCACGTTGCGGGTGACGAACGGGTAGGCGCCGACGGCGTGGGCCCCGACGACGGCGACGGCGCCGGTGACGGTCACCCGGTAGCCGAACAGCGTCGTCCCGAACACCAGCCCTTGCAGCAGGCCGAGGCCGACGACGACGCCGGATACCGCAAAGGGCGCCATTGAGAGCGTGTCAACCAGTTTGCTCCCGGCCACGTCCCGGGTGGAGATGACCGCGAGCAGCACGCCCATCGGCACCGCAATAGCGAGGCTGGCGACGCCGTAGAGCAGGGAGTTCTGGACCGCCGTCAGCGGCTTGATCTGGAACGCCGCGGCCGTCGCCTGCCGGTCGACGAGGAAGCGGTAGTACTCCAGCGTGAGCCCGTTCGGGCCGGAGACGCTCGCGAGCAGCATGCTCGCCATCGGCGTGACGAACACGAGCAGCGCGACGGCGACGTAGCCCCAGACGGCCAGGCGGTCGAGATCCAGTGGCCCGAACAGCCGCTTTCTCGACGGTGGTCGCAACGCGCTCTCGGCGCGCTGGCGGGCTTCGTACCGGAGATACGCGTAGGTCAACAGGAGCGAGAACAGCATCTCCAGCGTCGCCAGCGATGATGCGGTGCCGTAGTCCAGTTGCGTGACGCGGTGGTACACCCAGACCTCGACAGTCGCCAGCGAGAGCCCACCCAGTGCGAGCACGATGGCGAACGAGAGAAAGGAGAAGATGAACGTCAGCAGCGCGCCGGTGAGAATCGCCGGAAGGAGCTGTGGCAACACGACGTCGAGGAACGCCCGCCGGCGTGAGGCGCCCAGACTCCGGGCGGTTTCTGCGGTGCTGGCGTCGACGCTCTCCCACGCCGTTGCCGTGACCCGGGCCACCAGCGGTGCGTCGTAGAAGGCGTGGGCGAGCACGATGATCGGCAGCGTGTACAGCAGTTCGATACTGGGCAGTCCGAGGGCGCCGAGAACGTCGTTGAGCACCCCGTTCCGGCCGA
The DNA here is from genome assembly GCA_964469085.1 of uncultured Haloferacaceae archaeon. Taxonomy (GTDB): domain Archaea; phylum Halobacteriota; class Halobacteria; order Halobacteriales; family Haloferacaceae; genus Halolamina. The sequence continues at coordinate 6,793 of CAYXXM010000063.1, read as the reverse complement.
AGGTCGCGATGAAGCCGATGGCGACCATGATCGACGGCATCACGAACGGCACCGCGGTCAGCGAGCGAATGGTCGTCCGACCGGGGAACTCGAAGCGGGCCAGCACGTACGCGCCCGGGAGGCCGAGCGCGATGCTCGCCAGCGTCGATAGGAAGGCCTGATACGCCGTGAATCCGAACAGGCCGAGCTTGTAGTCGGGAAACGGGTAGGTCAGCGCGACGCCGATATCGACGAACGGGACCGAAAGCCGGAGGGTGTGGGCCTCGACGGCGGTCCACAGCACCGAGGGGTCCTCGAGCGCCTGCGCGAACACGCCGAAGAAAAACGGGTCGGTGACGATGGTGACCAGGGGGTCGATGGTGAGCCTGCCCTCCCGCCAGACTGCCTCGGAGAGCACCCGCCCCACCGGGTAGTAGAACATCACCGTCAACAGCAGCAGGGTGACTGCGCCAGCCAGCGGGAGCGCGACCGGTTCGAGTCGGTCTCGGGTGGCTGCCACGCTACTGCGTCGCGAGCCGCCGGGACCAGTCGATTGGCCGTCCGAGGACCTGGCGATACGGGCGTCCGTTCATAGCTATCGGTAGCTATTCCGCGGTGATATAACCTCCGAACATGGGGGACTGGCCAACGATTCCCGGCGTGGTTCCTTCAGCCGGACTCCTCGGTCTCCACGTCGACCGCCTCGTCGCTCTCGGAGATGATGTCGTCGGGGTCCTTGATGTCGGGGTCAGCCTCGCCGGACATCACCTTCTCGGCCTGCTCTTCCATCGCCTCGGTGTCGAGTTCCGCGGCCTCGTCGATCTGGCCGAGGATGTCCTCGATGTCGTCGAGGCCCAGCATCTCGCGGGTCTCCTCGTCGAAGTCGAGCGAGCCCAGACTCTCCTTTGCCTGCACGTCGCTGCCGGTCAGATGCTCGCCGTAGCGGCCGACCAGCGAGGTGAGCTCCTGTGGCAGGATGAACGTCGAGGAGTCGCCCATCCCGATGTTCTCCAGCGTCTCCATCCCCTTGTCGATGATGGCGCGCTCGCCCATCGACTCGGCAGATTTCGCCCGGAGCACCGTGGAGATGGCGTCACCCTGCGCCTCCAGAATCTGGGACTGCTTTTTCCCCTGGGCGCGGATGATATTGGACTGTTTCTCCCCCTCGGCCTCCTCGACGGCGGAGCGGCGCTCCCCCTGTGCCTCGAGAATCATGGCGCGGCGGCGGCGCTCGGCGGAGGTCTGTTGCTCCATCGCCTGCTGGACGTCCTTCGAGGGGTTGACCTCCCGGACCTCGACGGACTCGACGCGAATGCCCCACTCGTCGGTGGGTTCGTCCAGCTCGGTCCGGATGCGCGCGTTGATCTCCTGGCGCTTGTTCAGCGTGTCGTCCAGCTCCATGTCCCCCAGCACCGCCCGCAGGGTCGTCTGTGCGAGGTTGGAGACGGCGGTCTTGTACTCCTCGACCTCCAGATACGCCTTCCGCGCGTCCATCACCTTGATGTACACCACCGCGTCGGCGGTTACCGGGGAGTTGTCACGGGTGATGGCCTCCTGGCGCGGCACGTCAAGGGTCTGGGTCCGCATGTCGAAGGGGTGGGTCTGTGAGACAAAGGGGGGGATGAAGTTGATACCCGGTTCGAGCAGTTGCCGGTACTCGCCGAAGACGGTCAACGCCTTCTTCTCGGTGGCGTCGACGATCTCGACGGCCTGCCAGACGGCGACGACGACGACGAGCAGGAACAGTACGCCGACGACGCCGCCGACGGCGCCCAGCTGGAGCGGTGCGATAACCATACCTACCGGTTGGTCTGTCGGACTCTTAATAGTTGGCCGTGCAGCACCGTCGGCCTGAAACCGACGGTCGGGTTTCAGTTCTCTTCGGTTTCGGACTCCGTCTCGGCCGCAGGGCCATCGGCCGAAGCGTCAGATGATTCACCCCGTTCTGTGGACTGAGGCTCGCTGGAGCCGTTTTCGGCGTCTGACCCGCTGGAGGCCTTTTCGGCGGTGGACTCGCTGGTGACCTCCTCCGGGTCGGACGTGCTACCAGTCTCGGCCGTGCGCCCCTGCTCGAGTTTCCGGTCGATGTCCCCCTCGATTGCGCCAATGGCCTCTACCGTGACCACGTTGCCGCCGCCGGGGTCGACGACGATGACCTCCTCGCCCTCGGGGATTTCGCCATCCATTGTTCGCGCGGAGAAGTAGGGGTTGAAGCCGCCGCCCTCGACCTTCACCTGCCCGTCGCTGGTGGAAACCCGCTCGGTGACCCGGGCGGTCTTCCCCTTCAGGTCACCCGAGTCGCTGGTCTGTGACTGCCCCGCTCCGCCGTAGAGGTCGAACTCGCGGTAGCCGTAGAACGAGAGACCACCGAACACGAGCACCAGGAACGCCAGCACGAACGGCGAGGCGAGCGGCCCGACCAGGAGGCCGACGAGTCCGGCAGCGAGCAGCGAGATGCCGATGACGATGAAGTGGGCGCCCGGTGCCAGCGCCTCCGCAATCGAGAGCGCCAACCCCGCCACAACGAGCAGCAGGGGGAGGGTCTGCGGGCCGAGCAGGTCGGGCTGGAGTAACATCGTCTGGTACCTGTGGCCGGTGGCCTATCAACGTTCGCCCGGTGGCAGGATCCCCTCGCGTACTCCGACGCTGTGGGCCTGTCGGGGTCCGAGTCCCACCCGTTCAGAACCTCAGCGTCCGAGCACCACCCGTTCAGAAGCCGACCAGCACGTACAGTGTGAGGCCGACGCCGAGCAGGAGGAACACGGCGCCCTCGAGCGAGGGTGACCCCGGTTCGATGGGTGGTGCGGGTGGGCGTTTCTGGCCCCCTTCGGTGACGTCGTCGAGGCCGAACTCCCACTCGCCGTCCCCGTCGTCGCTTACGGAGTCGCTCATTGGGAGGTGTCAGAGGTGGGCGCGGAAAGCCGTTTTGGGTGTCGCCCCTATGTCCGCCATCGCCGTGGATTCCGCCGATTGCGGTCGCCACGGACGCCGTCGAAACCCCTTTGGTCGTCAGGCGCGGAACTCACCCATGAGCGACGGGGTCGACGAGCGAAGCTCGTCTGGCAGTCAGACTCCGTCTGACGATGTCGACGAGAGCCAGCGGCTCTCGTCTGCCAGCAGGAAGGCGGATCCTTCCTGCGATGTCGACGAGAGCAAACGGGCGACGCTCAAGCGATTCGCCGCCGCAGGCGCGGCCACGCCGTTCGCCCGGCTCGGCGGCCGGGAGGAGCCCGGCAGCTCCGACGCCCGCGACGCCATCGTCGGCTACCTCGCCGGCACGCCCGGCGCCCACTTCTCGAAGCTTCGCGACGACCTGAGCCTCGGGACCGGCGAAACCCAGCACCACGTCGAGCGGCTTCTCTCCGACGGCGCTGTCGATTCCCGGCGCGATGGCGACTATCGCCGGTTCTACCCCGCCGACCGCTTCTCGCCGTTCGAACAGGTCGCGCTGGGCTACCTGCGCCGCCCCACGCCACGGGGGATGATGCTCGAACTGCTACGGGAGCCATCGGCGACCGGCGCGGAGCTCGCCGACGCGCTCTCCGTCTCCGGAGCGACAGTCAGCAACCACGCTGCGGAACTCGAGTCCGCGGGGCTGCTCTCCCGCGAGGACGGCTACAGCCTCGAACGGCCGGAGACGCTCATCACGCTGGTCGTGCGCTACGCCGCCTCCTTCGACGCCGAGGCCGTCGCCTTCGCTGCCGAGGCCGACGACCTCCTCCGCTATGACCCCTGAGCGACGTCTCGGATGGCTGAACGGTCCGAATTTCTAAGTTCGGAGACGCCAATGTGGAGGTATGGTGAGCGGCCCGGTGCTCTGGCTGCTCGTGCTGGTCCCCATCCTCCTCCAGATACCCCTGCTGCTGTACCTGCAGCGCCACATGGAGGTCGACGACGCGCCGGAGCGCACCCCGGGGGACATCTGGGGCGAGGACGCCTACGAGGACTGGGACGAGGCGAGCGCGGCGCCCGCCGAGGGCACGCGGTGCCGGCACTGCGGCGCCGAGAACGAACCGGGCTTCCAGTTCTGTGGCTCCTGTGCGAGCCGGCTCTGATTGGCGCGAGGCTACTCCTGGCGGGTCACTTTCCACGTCGTCCCGGAGGAGTAGCCCCACTTCTCGATATCGAGGCCGTGGTCGGCCGAAAGCAGTGGCCGCATGTTCGCGCCGACCTCTTTCGCGGTCAGGTCCAGCTCCTCGGCGACGAGCCGCGATTTGAAGTACGTCTGCGCACCGGCAGCCTCGCGCAGATGCGCGAGGATTCGCCGCTGCTTCTCCGAGAGCTCGGCCGGTGCCTGGCCGGCTGCCGCGACGCGTTCAGTTCTCATGAATGCTCAGACGGCGCGGCGTCCCTTGACGGGTTTGGTACGAGCAGTTAATACGGACGCCGTCTGGCAGTTCTCACCCCACCACGGACCGGAAACGAGCCCTCTTTCCCACCGCAGGGGTACGGTCGGCTAAGGCCACTGAACGGGGCGAGTAATCGGCGGCGCCTGGGGATGCGTTTGCGGCGGCCACTCCGTCCGGTCCCGCCAGAATACTGGTGGTGCGTACCCGCCGGCCCGCCCCCGTTCAGAAGCTACTTACGGCCGCCCCGGCTCAGAATCGAGCATGAGTGGCACCCCCGACGGGAATGCCGGTGCCGAGCCGCCGGCGGGGGAAGCTGTCGACGACGGCGGTGGCGGGATGGATGCCGACGAGGCTGTGGACCAGGAGGCGGACGCAGTCGAAGTCAGTGTCGTCCTCCCCGCGTACAACGAGGCCGAGACCATCGAGGAGACCGTGGCGACGACGCGCTCGGCACTTTCGTCGTTTCTGAAGCCGGGGAGCTTCGAAATCATCGTGGCCGAGGACGGTTGCGAGGACCGCACCCCCGAGATTGCCGAGCGGCTGGCGAGCGACCACCCGGACATCAGGCATTTCCACAGCGACGAGCGACTGGGCCGCGGCGGGGCGCTCGAGCGGGCGTTCGCGGCGGCCGACGGCGAGACGCTGGTCTACTTCGACACCGACCTGGCCACCGACATGCGGCATCTTGAGGAGCTGGTGACCACGGTGCAGTCCGGCGACGCCGACGTGGCGACCGGGTCGCGCTGGCTCCCGGGGAACGTCGCGGACCGACCGGCCAAGCGGGGCATCCCCTCGAAGGGCTACAACGGGGCAGTCCGGCTGTTTCTCCGCACCGGACTCCGGGACCACCAGTGCGGGTTCAAATCCATCTCGCGCGAGGCGTTCGAGGCGGTTCACGACGACGTGGAGGACCGCCACTGGTTCTGGGACACCGAACTGCTGGTCCGTGCCCAGCGGTCCGGATTCCGGGTGCGGGAGTTCCCGGTCGACTGGGAGCCGAAGGGCGACTCGAAGGTGGACCTCGTCCGGGACGTGTTCGGCATGGGCAGCCAGGTGCTGCGCACCTGGTGGCAGCTGTCGGTCCAGCCACGGATCACGCGCCGGACCAGCCTCGCCGCCAGCCTCCTGCTGGTGGTGCTCGCACTCGCGCTCTCGACGCAGTATCTCGACTTCTCTGCGGTGGCGACCCACGTCGGCGCGGCCGATCCGGTCCTCGTCGCCGCCGCGACGGTGGTGTACGTGTTCTCCTGGCCCGTCCGCGGCATGCGCTACCGCGACATCCTCGCGGAGCTGGGCTTCGAGGAGCGGGTGGGCTTTCTCACCGGCGCGGTGTTCGTCTCCCAGACGGGGAACCTCGTCTTCCCGGCCCGGGCGGGTGACGCCGTCCGTGCGTACGTCGTGAAAGCCAGACGCGGCATCCCCTACCCCTCCGGCTTTGCCTCACTGGCGACCGAGCGGGTGTTCGACCTCCTGACCATCACCGCACTCGCGGGCGCCGTCCTGCTGGGCTATGCAGCGACGGGTCAGCTTGCGCAGGTGGTCGAGAGCGTGACAGGCGCACCCGAGAGCGGCCGCATCGCCGTCTTCGTCGCGATGTTCGTCGGTGCCGTCGCCATCGCCGCCGTCGCGGGCATCGTGCTCTCGGCGCGCTCCGAGCGCAATCGGGTCAGGGGGCTGGTGACGCGGTTCTCCACGGACTCCTACGCGGACTTCGTCGCGGGCGTGCTGGAGCGGTTCGTCGGCGACGTGCAGAAGGTGGGCGGCGACCCGAAGGCGTTCACACAGGTCGGCGCGACGAGCCTGCTCATCTGGACGTTCGACGTGGCGACGGCGGCCATCGTGCTCGCTGCGTTCTCCCCGGGACTCGCGCCGGCCACGCTGGTCTCGGTCTGTTTCTTCGCCGTCTCGGTGGGGAACCTCGCGAAGGTGCTCCCGCTGACACCGGGCGGCGTGGGCCTCTACGAGGCGGCGTTCACCCTGCTCATCGTCGGCCTCACGCCACTCCCCTCGGCAGTTGCGCTGGGGGCCGCCATCGTCGACCACGCGGTGAAGAACGCAGTGACCGTCGTCGGCGGCGTCGTCTCGATGCTGGCGCTCAACGTCTCGCTGACCACCGCGGTGGAGGAGACGGAGGACTTGGAGGAGGAAGGGGTCGAGGAGCCGGTTGAATCGGCGTAGTGGGACGGTATCCGGAACGTTTGGAGTAGTCGGATGGTTTCTGCTACTGCGACGAGGTTCACCAGACCACCGTGAAAGCCCCTGCCCGCGCACGCCGGTGCTGCCGGGTGGCGCGAAGCGGACGCGGCCTGGTGCCGCGTCTCAGCGCGAGGGATGAGCGACGGAAGGGAGCGAGTCGGTTGGGGAGGACGAGGGGGGTGTAGTGGGTGGGACTGAAAGGGGCTGTTCCGCCCGGGGAAGCACGGCGACGTAAGCACCGAAAGGAGCGGAGCGACTGAGGCGCGCAA
>CAYXXM010000062.1:0-10037 GCA_964469085.1 uncultured Haloferacaceae archaeon | reverse complement strand
CGTCCTGGGCAAAATCCGAGATGCCGATGCGTGTCGGCTCGTCGGTGGTTGCCCATTCGTGCGATTCGAGATAGTTCCGGTCGTCGGGTACGTCGAAGCTCATTGGATGAAGGGGGGTGAGGTGATTCGCGCGCGTTTCTCGTCGCCGCGGACGACGACGCCGACGTCGGTGCCGTCCACCGCGACTTCGCTGGGGAGGTAGCCCAGGGCGATGGGCTCCTCGAGCGTCGGACTCATCGTCCCGCTGGTGACCTCGCCGACGACCTCGCCGTCGTGGGTCACGTCGTAGCCGTGGCGGGCGACGCCACGCTCCTGCAGGCGGATGCCGGTGAAGGACTCCTGGACGCCCGCCTCCTGCTGGACGTCGAGGGCGTCCCGGCCGACGAACTCCGTGTCGAGATCCACGGCGAAGCCCGCAGCGGCCTCGAATGGAGTCCGGGGGTTCTCCTCGGAGTGGAAATCCTGCCCCGAGAGGAGAAAGCCCATCTCCATCCGCAGGGTGTCCCGGGCGCCGAGGCCACAGGGCTGGCAGTCGAACTCGGCCCAGACCTTCTCGGCGGCGTCCCAGGGTGCGAGCACCTCGAAGCCGTCCTCGCCAGTGTAGCCCGTGCGGGCCACCCAGCACTCCGCGCCCGCCACGTCCGCCCACCTCGCCTCGAACTTCGGGAGCCCGGTGACCGTCTCGGAGTCGTCGACGGCGTCCGCGAGGAGCCCCGTCGCGTCGGGCCCCTGGACCGCGAACATCGCCCAGTTCTCGGTGACGTTGGCCACCTCGGCCTCGAGGCCGTGCTTGTCACGGTAGTCGACCCAGCGCTCGGCCATCTGCTCGTCGTGGCCCGCGTTCGGGATGAAGAGGTAGGTTGGGTACTCCTCCGACGGGAGTCGGTAAACCATCGTGTCGTCGAGGATGATCCCCTCGTCGTCGGTGATGCAGGCGTACTGTGAGTCGCCGGGGTCGAGCGCCGACACGTCGTTGGTCGTGAGCCGTTGCATCAGGGTGGCCGCGTCCGGCCCCTCGACGTAGATCTCCCCCATGTGGGAGACGTCGAAGATACCGGCGGCCTCGCGGACGGCTGTGTGTTCCGCCCGGATGGAGTCGAACTCCACGGGCATCTCCCAGCCGCCGAAATCGGTGAACCCCGCTCCCCGGTCGTCGTGGACCGCAGCGAGCGGCGGTTGCCGTAAGGCCATGGGTGTACTGTTCGTGGAGGCCAGTAATGTCTTGTTATACAGGCCACCTGGGGCCGGACTTGCTCGACCATGGGCGATTGACGTGTGCCGGCAACAGCGTGGTTTACCGGCAACGGCCTCCCCCACTTCGTCGCCGTCGTTGTTTCAGCCCTCACCGACTTCGGTACCGCCGCTTCGTCGTCGCCGAGGCTGCGGTTGCCGGAGATGCGGATGCTGGTCCGGTCGCCACAGCATAACCCATCTTGTCGACGACTGAGTACGTTCCTGTCCGTGCAACCGGCGAGCAGCGGTCCTCGGCGCTGCTGGGGCGGTTCTGGCCCGGTGGGCGCCGAGCCGTTCCAAACCGTTTATACGACTAAGCCGGGAAAATATCCGCATGGCCAAAGAGCAGAAGCAGGTTCGCGAACTGCAGGAGGGGAGCTACGTGATGATGGAGGAGTCGCCCTGCGAAATCCGCGCGTACAGCACCGCAAAACCCGGAAAGCACGGGAGTGCGAAGGCCCGCATCGAGGGCGAGGGCGTCTTCGACGACCAGAAACGCAGCCTCTCCCAGCCCGTCGACGCGAAGGTCTGGGTGCCAATCGTCGAGCGGAAGGGCGGCCAGGTCGTCTCCGTCGAGGGGAACGACGCGCAGGTGATGGACCTCGACACCTACGAGACGTTCACGATGCGCATCCCCGAGGACGAGGAGCTCGAGCCCGACGACGAGATAGAGTACCTCCAGTACGAGGGCCAGCGCCGGATCGTCTGATGGCGTTCCCCGGCGCCGTCGCCGAGCGGGAGCGCGCCGACTACGTGCTCGTCGGCGCGCCGCTCGACGTGTCGACGACGTTCCAGCCGGGAACCCGCTTCGGCCCGGAACGGATTCGGCGGTTCGCTCGAACGTACGACGATTACGACCGCCGCACCGACCTGTTCTTCTCCGACTTGGGCGTCCACGACGCGGGCGACCTGCGCGCCTGGGACGACGCTCCTGACTACCTGGAGCACCTGCGCGGCACGCTCACCGACGCGGTTCTGGACAGCGCGGTCCCCCTGACCCTCGGCGGCGAGCACACCGTCACCGCGGCGGGCGTCCGCGCGACAGACCCCGACGTGCTGGTCACCATCGACGCGCATCTGGACCTCCGAGAGGCGTACGACGAGAACCCGTGGAGCCACGCGACGGTCTGTCGCCGCGCGCTCGACGGTGATCCAGACGGAGCGGCGTTGTCCGGTGCGGAGGGGACTGCTGACCGACTGGTGGTGCTCGGCGGCCGAACTGGCTCGCCCGCGGAGTGGGACCGCGCCGAGGAGTCGGACGTGACGGTGATTCCGCCAGCGGACGTCGCTGATTGGGAGCCGGCGTTCGGCGACGATGACGTCTATCTCTCCATCGACATCGACGGCGCGGACCCCTCAGCGGCCCCCGGAACCGGCACGATGGAGCCCTTCGGGATGTCCTCGCGCGAGATGCGTTCTGTCGTTCGCCAAGTGGCTCCGTCCGCTGTGGGCTGTGATGCAGTGGAGGTGAACGACCGGGACGACGGGCAGGCAGCGGCGCTGGCGGGGAAGTTGGTGCGGGAGTTCGTCTATTCGCACGCTGATTCTCGTCTGTAGTGTTTCGGGAGGTTGTCGTCGGGACCCTCGTTGTGTTGGTTGTCGGGCCCTTGGGGGGTGGTAGTTGTTGGGACGATACGGGTGGTAGTTGTTGGTGGGACCTGTGGGGTGGTTGTCGGGACGCCACGGGTGGTGCCTCTTGGGACGATGGACGGGACCGTGACTGAGACGGTCACCGCCTCCGCAACTGCGACAGTCACCGCCTCCGCAACTGCGACAGCGACCGCCGACAGACTCTCGAAGCCTGACCAGTTGTACCGCGCTGCCAGCTGCTCAGCCGCCACAACTGCCCGCGCCCTGAGCCCGCGAGCACCTCGCGCCACAGCCGCCGCGGAGCGGGAGCCAGGGGGGCTCTGCCGGGCCTATTTCCCGGCACCCTGCAGTCAATGACTCCGTGGGAACTCCACGGTTGTCGTCGCGGTGCTGGCTGCGGTCACAACGCCCCAGACACACGCCGCGGTCGTGTTTGCGGTGCTGTGTCCGTCCGCAATCTCGCCAAATCAGCCACTACCCACGAGAATCAGTCGGGAACTACAAACCGGAGCCCCTCACACCAGGGGACATGCAGCTATCCACCTTCATCGACCGGCTCGACGACGAGCTACGGACCGAGGACTACGCCGACGTGGACGCCAGTCCCAACGGCCTCCAGGTCGGCACGCGCTCCGGCGACATCGACCACGTTGCCTTCGCTGTCGACGCTGCCGAGGCGACCATCGACGCCGCCGTCGCGGCCGAGGCGGACGCGCTGGTAACCCACCACGGCCTCGTCTGGGGCGGCCTGGACCGCGTCACGGGTCGGGCGTACGACCGCATCGCGACGCTCGTGGAACACGACATCGCGCTCTACGTCTCGCACCTGCCACTCGACGGGCATCCGGAACTGGGGAACGCCGCCGGCGTCGCGGACCTGCTCTCCCTGCGGGCACGCGAACCGTTCGGCGAGGTGGGCGCGGAGACGGTCGGCCTGTTCGGGGAGCGGGAGGAGCCAATCGCCATCGACGACCTCACGGCGATGCTGGCCGCGGAGCTACACACCGGCGACCAGGGAGTGCAGACGCTCGATTTCGGCCCCGACCAGGTCGAGCAGGTGGCCGTCCTCACGGGCAGCGGCGTGGACTGGCTGGACGAGGCCGTCGCCGCTGGCGCCGACCTCCTCGTCACCGGCGAGGGGAAACAGCAGGTCTACCACGAGGCCAAGGAGGCCGGCATCCACGTCGTGCTGGCCGGCCACTACGCAACCGAGACGTTCGGCGTCCACTCGCTGCAGGACCGCGCCGAGTCGTGGGGGCTGGAGACGACGTATCTCGACCACCCGACCGGCCTCTGAGTGGCATCTCGGTGGACCCCTGAGCGGCATCTCGATGGAGCTGCGAGCGGCATCACGGGTGACCCTTGAGCGGCAACTCGATGTAGCGCTGAGTGGCCGGCCGACCACCGCGCACGGACCGGGTGCTTCAAACCCTCGCCGACCGCATCGTCGGGCATGACCGACGAGAGTCGCGACGCCGAGAACGACGGCAGACACGACCAGTCGGAGCGCGAGACGTTCAAGCAGGACCCAATCGGCCATGCCTCGGTCCAACCGGGGATGAGCGTCGGTGAGCTCGTCGGGGAGTACGGAGAGGCGGGTATCGGCGCCGCCGCGGTGAACGAGGCCGCCGACATCTCCGCCGAGATGTTCGCCGACGAGGACTGTGCGGTCTTCCTCTCACTCGCCGGGGCGATGGTGCCCGCGGGGATGCGGGACGTCGTCTCCGGCCTCATCCGGGAAGGACACGTCGATGCGCTGGTCACCACCGGCGCGAACCTCACCCACGACGCCATCGAGGCCATCGGCGGCAAGCACCATCACGGAAGCGTCCACGGGGAGGCTCACGGCGACGACGGGAATGACGAGGGAAGCCACCACGGTCACGGTGACGGCGACCACGATGCGGGAGCTGGGGCGGGCGACGGCACCCGCGAGCACGACGAGCGGCTGCGCGACGAGGGCGTCGACCGCATCTACAACGTCTACCTCCCGCAGGAACATTTCGCCGAGTTCGAGACGCACCTCCGCAACCACGTGTTTCCGCCACTGGAGGTGGATGGCGTCGTCAGCATCGAGCGCTTCACCCGCGAACTCGGCCGGGCCAACAGCGAGGTGAACGCCGAGGAGGACGTCGCCGAGGACGCGGGCATCGCCGCCGCGGCCTACGAGCACAACGTGCCAATCTACGCGCCCGCGGTCCAGGACTCCGTCCTCGGCCTGCAGGCGTGGGTCTACTCCCAGACCTCCGCGTTCTCGCTGGACGCGCTGGCGGACATGACCGGACTGACGGATCTCGCGTTCGGCGCCGAGCGCGCGGGCTGTCTGCTGGTCGGCGGCGGCGTGCCGAAGAACTTCACACTCCAGACGATGCTGGTGACCCCCGGCGCGTACGACTACGGCGTCCAGATCACGATGGACCCCGAAGCGACCGGGGGGCTCTCGGGGGCCACGCTCGACGAGGCGCGCTCGTGGGGGAAGTTCGAGAAAGACGCCCGCAACGCGACCGTGGTCGGCGACGCGACGGTGTACCTGCCGTTGCTGGTTGCGGCCACCCTGGAGGAGTTGGACGAGCAGTAGCTCCCCGCGTGCTCGGGGACGAGCGCCCCTCCGGTGCCACTCGCGGGTTCGGAGCAACCGCTCAGCACGAACGCTGTGACAGAGCTGCGGCGCCGAATCCGGGGCTACGTGACTTTGCGTGTGGCGCCGAACAGCTGTACGACGGTGTTACCCTCAAGAAGGGGCGCAAGTCGCATCTGGCACTCGATCGGTTGCCCGTCGAGGGTGAGCCGTTCCTCGAACTCGATGGGTGTCTGGGATTCGACACATTCCCGGAACCGGGCTTCGACCTCGGCGCCCTGTTCCTCACCCAGCAGCTCTCGCGGCGACCGGCCACGGAGGTCGGCCTTCGAACGATCGGTTAGCTCCTCGTACGCTCGGTTCACCGAGTGGAACGTGAACTGCTCGTCGTTCTCCACGTCGACCAGGAACAGGGCGTCCTGGGTGTGTTCGAAGATCACGTCGGCCTGCTGGAGGCGTCGTCGCCGTTCGAGCATCTGCGTAAACCACTGAAGCAGCAGGTGGAAAAACGTCTTCTCGTTTGCGGTAAAGGGCTCCCGTGGGTCGGTATCGACGAAGCACAACGTCCCGAACAGACGGTCTTCTACGGTGAGTTTCCCGCCGATGTAGGAGTCCAGGCCGAACGATTCGTACGCTGGGTCGCCGTCCCACCCCTGTTCGCCAGCGTGGGAAACGTCCAGAATCTCGTCCGATTCGATCGTCCGCCGACAGTACGTGTTCGAGAGGTCGGCGACCCCTTTTTCGACGATATCCGACCCTTGCACGCTGATAACTTCGTGGTGTTCGTTTGCCTCGTCGATCACCACCAGATGCCCGTTCTCGACCCCGAATCGCTCACACCCAATCTCGAGTAAGCGGTCGATCTTCGCACCATTTGTCAGGGTCGGGTCGGCGATGACCTCCGCGAGTCGCCGTCGAAACTGTTCGCTTTCGGCCTCCGCCTGGACGTACTGCTCGACCCGGTTCTCGGCCTGGTACTGGCTCACGAGGTTGATAACCCTGTTTGCGAGGACCGTGTACTGGTCGGTGCCGCTTTCCTTCTGGAGATAATCAGAGACCCCGGCCGATATCGCGTCCGATGCGACCTCTTCAGACCCCTTGCCCGTGTAGAGGACGAACGGGAGGTCCATCTCCTTCTCGCGGACCGTTTCGAGAAACTCGATGCCGTCCTTGCCGGGCATCTCGTAGTCCGAGATGACGCAGTCGTAGCCGTCCTCGGTGAGCAGATCCAGTCCCTCTTCGGCATCCATCGCGGTATCGACGCTGAGCCTCTCGTCGACGCGTTCGAGAAACTCGGCGGCCATCTCCGTCAATGCGGGGTCGTCATCGACGTGGAGGAGGTTGATGGAATGTGGAGGGACACCCATTACTGGTTTGATGTGTTGGTCGCGGAAAAATGTTGCGGCGGGGGTCGGTGCTGACACCCTGGGCTATCTTTTGAGGACACCCTCGGGGTAGAGCACTGCACCGTCGTCGCCGCGGAAGGCGTCGATGGGTTTCCAGACGACGCGGTACTCGTCGCCGTTGGACTCCGTGGCGAGGAACTCCGCACGGTCGTATACCGTCTCATCGCCCGGCTCGACCGGATAGACCATAACGTACTCGTGGCCCTCGGTGCCCTCGAACGTAAAGCGGTTCTCCAGCACCGCGAGCCGTTCGCCGACCCGGACATCCCACCCCAGTTCCTCGGCAAACTCCCGTGCTACGGCGTCGGCGGCCGCCTCCCCGAAGTTGATGCCGCCACCCGGCGGGCGGTAGAACGTCTCGTCGGCGGCTGCGTCGTGGTACTCGATCACCAGCAGCTCCTCGCCACGGGTCGCGATACCCAGTGCGACCGGCCTGATGTCGCGCCACGACGGCTCGTTGGTGTCGGTCATGGGTTCGACACCGATTCGGCCATCCGGCAAAACGCTACCGGAGCCGCTTTCAGGCCGGTTTCCCTCCACCCACGCTATGGACCGGAGCACACGAACCACCGTCGAGTCGTGGGCCGGCGTCGCCGTCACCGACGCTGCGGAACTCGACGGCGGCGAGGTCGGGACCGTTCACCGCGTCGGGTTGGCGGACGGCCGGCGTGTCGCGGTCAAAACCGCCCCAATGGACCTGACCATCGAGGCTCGGATGCTCCAGTATCTCAACAGAAACGGGATCACGGTGCCGGCAGTCCGGCACGCCGACCCCGACGTACTCGTGCTCCAGTACGTCGAGGGGGTGCCCGGCGTCACCACGGCCGTGGAGCGCGACCTGGCCGACCGCCTGGCGGAGTTGCACGCCGTCCACGCCGACCGGTTTGGCTTCCCGTTCGACACGCTGACTGGACGATTCCGCCAGCCGAACCCCTGGACCGACGACTGGCCGACCTTCTTCGGCGAGCACCGGCTGGGTCACGCCGCCAGTCGTGCCAGGGAGGAGGGCGTCCTCTCCGCCGACTGTATCGAGCGCATCGCTGCGCTCGTCGACGACCTCCCGTGGCTGCTCGACCACGACCCCGAGCCGGCATTGATTCACGGCGACATCTGGCGGGAGAATCTGCTGACTGACACCGAGTCGGTCAGGGCGTTTCTGGACCCAGCGTGTTACTACGCCGACCCCGAGGTGGAACTGGCGTACATCGACTGGACCGGTGTCGGCGGCGAGCCGTTCTTCGAGCGCTACCGGACCGTCGCCGGCGTCGCGGACGGATTTCAGGAGCGTGCCCGGGTCTACCGGCTCTACCCGCTCCTCACCCACGTCCGACACTTCGGGGAGGAGTACGTCGCCCCGCTTCGAGCGTGTCTGTCCGAACTCGGCTACTGATTCCCCGTCGGCGACTGATTCGACGGGCCGGCAACTGACTCTCCCGGCAGGCTACTGGTTCGACCGGCCGACGAATGACTCGCCCGATCGGTGACTGTTTCGACCGGCCGGCTACTGATTTGGACTGGCGCCATCGAGGGCCAGAAGCTATACTGGCGTACCGGCGCAACGGTGGACCGAATGTCTGACCCCCTCCATGTCGTGACCGTTGGCTACGACAGCCCCCTGCTGACCGAGCGCGAGGCGTTCGTGGTTCACGAGGAAACGGACGCCGGTGCGGCGACGGCGACGCTCGAGACGGCGCAGGTCGATATCGTCGTCACGGCGGCCTACTGCTGGGAGGGCATCCGTTCGACACTCCAGGACCGCTTCCCCCAGATTCCGGTCGTCGTCTACGACACCACCGACGCGGTCGCTGTCGACGAGATCACCGACGAGGCCGACGCGTACGTCCCCCGTGAGGGCGGCGAGTCGCTGCTCGCGGCACGGCTACCGGCGGAGACGGCCGACCGTGCGGAAGCGGCCGCGGCCATCGAGGCCTCCAGCCTGCGGTTCCAGTCCCTTGCAAAGAGCGTCGGCCTCGGTATCCTCAGCATCGACCCCGATAGCGTCATCCAGTTCGCCAACCCCGCGATGGAGGAGCTGCTGGGCTGGTCGCCGGCGGAACTGGAGGGCGAGTCGCTGGGCCTGGTCATCCCCGACCGCCTGCGAACCCAGCATTTCGAGGGCCTCCAGGAGTATCTCGAAACCGGGGAGCGGCATCTGGACTGGTCCGGCGTCGACCTCCCAGCGGAACACGCCGACGGCCACGAGATGACGGTAACCGTCTCGTTCGGCGAGTTCGAGTATCTTGGCAACCACTACTTCACGGGGGTTATCACGCCTGCTGGCGTGGACGACGAGTTGGTTGAGGAGCTATCGGCGGTGTACGGACGGCTGCAGGAGGCGCTGGTGGAGGTTGACGACGAGGAGCTGACGGCGGCGGTCGAGGACCTGGGGGACCTGGTGGAGGGGATGGGAGCGTAACGCGCTTGAGTCCCGCGGTCATTGGTCGAAACGGCCGATGACGATGGCACCGCTCCGAACCGGACTCGGCATCCGGTGATGGGGAGCCCTATGAGTGCCGAGGCCAGCTTTCTTGCCATAAATTTACGAGGACGCCAGCAATTGCCTTGTTGCGTGGGTCGGCGATGTTGTGAACGATTTTTCGCGTTCCCCACGTCGCAGAGTCAGAGCGCTCAGGATATACCTGTGGGATTTCTTCGAGGACATTCGCCGCAGGGTTCGCGGTGACATCTTCGAATTGCGGGCGCTTCATCGTCCAGCCGTAGAATGAGGAAAGTGATTCGACGTATCTCCGCTTCGTGTTTTGCGAGAGGTCTCGATCCGAGAGTAACTCGAGATAATCCTCTATTTGTTCCACCTTGACGTCTCCGGGATCGAAATCTTCTCGCAGGTCTTGTCCTTCATGCCTCGATCACGTCCGCGTCAGCGTCGTCGTGAGTGACTCGCCAACCGTACCCCTGCTTGTACTCGACCTTGCTCTCTTCTGCCATGTCAAACAGTTGTCCCTCGACCGCGTCTTTGACGATGCCCGTGAGGATGCCGCTTCCCGTGACGTCCTTGAGGATGGTTTCGAACTCCTGGTAGCGGTCGGTGAGGCACGCGGTGACGAACTCCTCGTGTTCGACATCGAATTCTCCCGGCTCGGAGTTACGAGCGTGTTTGAGGTCGTCCCGCAACTGCTCGACTTGCAGTTGGAGTTCTTCGACCCTCAACTCGTTTTGACTGTATGCGAGGAACCCTTCTTGACGAGCGGCGCGGGCCTCCTGTATCAGTT
>CAYXXM010000061.1:1208-10078 GCA_964469085.1 uncultured Haloferacaceae archaeon | reverse complement strand
ACGGACCGGCCACTGGAGGCGTTCGACGGTTTCGACGTTGTGGGCAATGACGTCGGGGTCGGCGTCGATAATCTGCCGGACTGCGGCCTCGTCGCCACCGAAGTCCGGGATGAGCACCTCCACGAGCGTCCCCGGGTTCGCGCGCTTGCACGCCCGAATGGTTTCCGCGAAGTGGGCGGCGCCACCGTCCTCGAGGTCGTCGCGGTCGACGGAGGTGAGGACGACGTAGTCCAGCCCGATTTCGCCGACGGCGCTCGCAACGTTTTCGGGTTCGTCGGGGTCGAGCGGGTCCATCCCGCCGGTCGCGACGTCACAGAAGTTACAGCCGCGGGAACAGCGCTCGCCCATCAGCATGAACGTCGCCGTGCCTGCGCCCTCGGTGGCGTTCGCCGCCTCGTCGGTGGCCGAGCCGTCGGATCGCCCCGACCAGCACTCGCCCAGATTGGGGCAGTTGGCCTCCTCACAGACGGTGTGGAGGTCGTGGTCCCGCAGGGTCTCCTTGATGTCGGTGAACTGTTGGCCCGCAGGCGGCTGGGTTTTGAGCCAGTCGGGCTTCCGTCTGCGGCTGCTCATGGCGCGGAAATCGGGCCGAGTCGGGAAAAACGTGCGGTTCCCCGGAGCCCTCGCTGGGGCGTGGTCCCAATCGATACGTATTTGTTCACCCGTAATTATGTATGCACCATAACTAATGTTCGATCTCGAACCCGAGGACATAACCGAGGGCTCTATCCCGCGAGCCCTGGTCTTCCTCGCGGTTCCGCTCGTTGCCCAGAACCTCGTGCAGGTCGCGAACGCGGCGGCGGACGTGTTCTGGCTGGGCCGCCTCGGCGACGGCGCCGTCGGTGCGGTGGGGCTCAACCAGCCAGTGATTGCGTTGCTGTTCGTCCCCATCATAGCGGCGATGGTCGGGACGCAGGTACTCGTCTCCCAGCGCATCGGCGCCGAGGACCGCGCGGGCTCCAGACGCGCGGTGTTCCACGGCATCGTGCTCGCGTTCGTCTCGGGGGTGGTGCTCGCAACGGTAATCGGGCCGAATACCCGGGAAATCGTGGAGTTCCTCGGCGCCGGCCCTGGGGTTGCGCCCCAGGCCGCAAGCTACCTCTCGGCGTATCTGCTCCTGTTCCCGTTCGCGGTCGTCAGCGACACCGTGGAGCAGGGGTTCATCGGCGCCGGCGACTCGAAGGCGGCGATGTACCTGAACTTCCTCGCCATCGGCATCAACCTCGTGCTCGACCCGCTGCTCATCTTCGGCTACCTCGGCTTCCCCGAACTCGGCGTCGCCGGTGCGGCGCTGTCGAACGTCATCGGCTACACGGCGGCGATGGTGTTCGGCTTCTACTTCCTCCTCGGGAGCCGGGGATCGCTCTCGCTCACGCTCGCGGACGTGGGACTCGACCTCGACGAGTTTCGCGAGATGGTCGACATCGGCGCCCCCGTCGGCGGCCAGCGCCTCGCCGCCCAGACGGTTCGGCTGGTCGTCGTCGCCGTCGTCGCCATCGTCGGCGGCGCGCCGGGGCTGGCGGCCTACACCGTCGGCGCCCGCATCGCCACCATCGCCTTCGTGCCCGCACAGGGGCTCCAGCAGGCTGGCCAGAGCGTCATCGGTCAGAACCTCGGCGCGGACCGCCCCGAGCGCGCGTCCCGGGCGACGTGGGTCGGCGTCGCCATCGCCGCCGGGGCGTTGACGGTGCTCGGCGGGATTCAGTGGCTGGTTCCCGAACTAATTACGGCGATTTTCGTCCCGGACATCTCCCAGCGGGGCCTGGAGCTCTCAATCCGGTATCTGGAGGTGCTCGCCTACGGGTACTGGGCCATCGGCGCCACCTACATGCTGCTGGCGGGGCTCAACGGTGCGCGGCGCACCAAGACCAGCCTGTTCGTGGACCTCGGGAAGTACTGGGGGGTGCGATTCCCCATCGCCGTCGTGGCGTTGCCCGCGGGCTATGCGGTGAGCGTCCTCGGCGTCTCGCTCGCGCCGGGGCTGGGGCTCGGGATGGAGGCCATCTTCTGGGCGGTGACGGGGTCGAACATCGTCGCCGCCGTGGTCGTCGCGGGCTACTTCCGGTACGCGACAAACACCGGGATGTTGGAGCGGGCCGCAGAGACGGCGAGCGCCGCCAGCGCCGGCGAATGAGCTGTGACGACCTCCGTGTCGTCACCACCGAAACTCCGCCGGCGCTGTGCAGAGCCACTGCCGGCGAGTAACCGACCACAGCACACGACCTGCGACGACCTCCGTGTCGTCGCCTCGGAGCCCATGCCGTGGTCGTGTATGAGCTGCGACGGCCTCTGTGCCGTCACCACCGAAACTCCGCCGGCGCTGCATGTCCCCGCTCCCCGTCTGTGCAAATCCGAACCCCTTTCTCTGTGGCCCTCACGAATCAGCCCGTGTCTCAGCGCTCCGACGTTCCGGTCCGAGTCGCCGACGCGGTCCCCGGCTTCGCGGACGCGTTCGGGTTCGCGGAGTTCAACGCGATGCAGCGCGAGGCGCTCCCGGTGTTACTGGAGACCGACGAGAACGTCGTCGCCAGCGCACCCACCGCCTCCGGCAAAACCGCGCTCGCGGAGTTGGCCATCTGCAAAACGCTCGAGGCGGGCGGGACCGCCCTGTTCATCGCCCCGATGCGGGCGCTGACCAACGAGAAAGAGGCGGAGTGGGACCGCTTCGAGGAACTCGGCTACTCCGTCTACGTCGTCACCGGCGAACGTGACCTCAACCCGCGGCGCGCCGAGCGGGCGGATATCCTGGTGATGACCCCCGAGAAAACCGACTCCGCCACCCGAAAACACGAGTCCGCGCGCTACGACTTCATCACCGACGTGGACTGCTGTGTCATCGACGAGGTACATCTGCTCGACTCCGAGCAGCGCGGCTCGGTGCTGGAGGTCACCGTCTCGCGGCTCCGCCGGCTCTGTGCCCCCCGAGTCGTCGCGCTCTCGGCGACACTGCCCAACATCGGCGACGTGGCCGAGTGGCTCGACGCGCCGCCGGAGGCGACGTTCGCGTTCGACGAGAGCTATCGGCCGGTGGAGCTGGAGACCGCGGTGAAAACCTACCGCCACGGGGAGAACTCCTTTGCCGACAAGTACCGCCGGCTCTACCGGGCGCTGGACCTCGCCAAACCCCACATCCGCGAGGCGGGCCAGGCACTGGTGTTCGTCTCCTCCAGACAGGACACCGTCCGCGCCGCCGAGAAAGCCCGCGACGAAATCACCGACTGGGATATCGAGATGGGCTCCCGCGGCGAGTACGACTTCCACACCGCCGCCAAGCAGGTTGAGAACGACACCCTCCGGCACTCGGTCGTCGACGGCGTCGCCTTCCACCACGCGGGGCTCTCGAAACACGACAAGGACCTCGTGGAGGAGTGGTTCAAGGCAGGGCGGATTCAGCTGCTCTTCTCCACCTCGACGCTCGCCTGGGGGGTGAACCTCCCTGCCCGGTGTGTGGTGATTCGGGACACGAACTACCACGACCCGCTGGAGGGCCAGGTGGATATCTCGCCGCTGGACGTGCTTCAGATGCTGGGCCGGGCGGGTCGGCCGAGCTACGACGACGTGGGCTACGGCTGGGTCATCTGCGACGACGAGGATGCCGACAAGTACCGACAGCTCCTCCGGGAGGGCAAAGAGATCGAGTCGATGCTGGAGGGCGACCTCCGGACCCATCTCAACGCCGAGGTAGCGATGGGCACCGTCGCAGATATGGAGGCGGTGATGTCCTGGGTCGAGACGACGTTCTACCACGTCCGCGCGCAGTCGGCCCCGGAGGAGTACGAGTTCGACGGACTCCGCGAGCGCGTGCGGGACGTCGTCGAGGACCTCGTCGAATCCGGGTTCATCGAGACGGACGACAACCTGGGGCTGTCGCCGACGACGCTTGGCCGACTCGCCTCGAAGTACTACTTGCGTCTCGACTCCGCCGCCGGATTCCGGGCGCTGGGCGACCGCGAGCGGGTAACCGACGGCGAGGTGCTGGAGACCGTTGCCGCCGCCGGCGAGTTCGACTCCGTGTCGGCTCGCCAGGCCGAGACCGACGCAATCGACCAGGTCCTCTCGACCCACGACGTCGAGACGAAGCTGGCGGAGGGCAACCGGAAGGTGCTCGCCATCCTTCACGCCGCCATGGCGGGGCGGACGCCGAGCGAACTCCGCTCGGACGCCTGGATCATCCGGCAGAACGCGTTGCGCCTGCTGGCGGCGCTGCGGGAGTTCGCGGCCGCGTTCGCCGGTCCGCGGGCGGCGAACCTCGTCCGTCGGGTGGAGGCCCGCGTCGACCACGGGGTGAGCCGCGGGGAGGTCTCGCTCTCGGCCATCGAGGGCGTCGGCCCGGGCCGCGCGGAGACGCTCGCGGGTGGCGGGTTCACCGGCCCAGAGGACCTCGTCGAGGGCGGCGCCGCGGCGGTCACGAACACGGGACTTTCGGAGAGCGTCGCCGAGCGCGTCGTCGAAGCCGCGCGTGAACTCCCCCGGCCCGAAGTGGCCTGGGCGTCGTTCCCGGAGACCATCGCGTCCGGCGAGAACGAGATGTGCGAACTGACAGTGCGCAACCGCGGTGGCGCGGCACAGGCGGGCATCCGCGTGACGGTCAACGAGACCGAGATGCACGAGACGACGACGTATCTCTCTGATTCGGAGACCGTCCCCGCGCCGGTGTTCGGTGCCGAGGCCGCGGAACTGGAGTTCACTGTCGAGGTGGTGTTCCCCGAACTCCCGCTTGCGCCGATGCGGGAGACGCGGACGGTGCGGGTGGCGTAACCGACAGGCTACTCGGTGTCGGCGCTGCCCCGGGACGGCGGCGCACTCGGGCCTTCAGGTGCCGGGCACGACCCATGCTGTGGTCCCGCCATCGGATTTGGGATTTCGCCCGACTCCTCAAGGGTGATGACGGGACCACTTCCGCGCGTGACCGAGTCGATACGGCTGTTCGCGGGTGACTGTACCGTCGAGTTCGAGGGCGAGACCGAGCGCATCCATCGCGGCTACGTGCTGGTCGTGGTCAAACCCGACCGCACGGTGCTGGTCCACGACGCGGGCGGCTACCAGCCGGTGGCGTGGCTCACTCGTGCCGACGACGTGACAACCGAGACGGACGGCGACGCCTTCACCGTCGCGGCCACCGCTGACGACCAGCAGTTGCGCGTCGTCTCCCACACGCCGACCGCTCAGCGCGAACTCCCGGTTTCGGGCGCCGGCGTGCCGGTGGGCGAGTGTCCCGACTGCGGCGACAGCCTCGTCCGGGTGGCCGGCGACGTCGTCTGTGTCGGCTGCGAGGAGTCCTACGGCCTGCCTGCCGGCGCGACGGTGCTCGACGACCACTGTTCGGACTGTGGGCTCCCCAAGATGGGTGTCGACCGTGGCGAATCGTTCGAACTCTGTCTCGACTGGCGCTGTGAGTCGCTGGCCGACGCCGTCGCCGACGAACTCGACGGCCGCTGGGACTGCCCCGACTGCGGCGCGCCGTTGGGCGTGGTTTCCCGCGGGAACCGGCCGTTCCTGGGCTGTGACGCCTACCCTGACTGCGAAACGACGTTCTCCATCCCCGCGGGTCGAGTGGTCGGGGAGTGCCCCTGCGGGCTCCCGGTGTTCGAGACGCCGGCCGGGGACCGCTGTCTCGATGGTGGCTGTGACCAGTACACCGAGAAGGGGGTGGTCGAGAGCTACACCGGGCCCTGATTCGGTCAGAGACGGGGCCGAACGGCGATGCTGACCACAGGCCATATGGGGCCCCGTCCGGGAGATAGGCCATGGACGGGACTCTGCGCGACGGCGTCGTCCACCTCTCGGGCACCGCCAGACAGCAGTTCTACGACGCCGGGGGGTACGGCCGGCCGGCCGGCGGGAGCGACATCGTACTCGCGCCGGTGGAGGCCGCGCATCTGCTCTACCGTGGGGACCTCGACGCCGTGGTCGACGAGGGGGGCGACTCGAACCGGACAGGCGGGTCGGACGAAGGCGACCCGGACCGAACAGGCGGGTCGGACGAAGGCGACTCGAACCGGGCAGGCGGGTCGGGCGCAGGCGACCCGGACCGAACAGGCGGGTCGGCCGACGGCACGTCCCTCGGGTTCCGGTCCTTCCTCGCCCGGACCGACGCGGTGCTCGCCTTCGTCGTCTACAAGAACCTCCGGGACCGCGGCTTCTACCTCTCGCCGGCCCGGGAGGGCTGGGTCGACGAGCCAGGGACCGCGGATTTCGTCGTCTACCCCCGCGGGAAAGGCCCGGCAGAGGACGAAATCGCGTTCCGCCTCCGCGTCGTCGGCGAGCGCTCGCCGTTGCCGGTCGCGACCATCGACGGCGAGGTGCTCGCCGTCGTTGACGAGGACGGGGAGATAACGTATCTGGGAACGGAGTGGGTCTCACCGTCGGGCACCGCCGACCCGACGCTCCCCGCCGACCTGGACGCGACGCTGATGGACGACCGCCTGCTGGTGTGGGACCCCCCGGACGCGCTCTACGCGGCGGGCTTCTTCGGCCAGCGCCTCGCCGGGCGGAACGCCGAGTCGGGCCCGCTCCAGCTATCGCTGCTGGAGGCGGCGTACCTCGCCGAGCGGGGCTGTCTGGACCTGAGCGCCGGGGAGGTTGGGGCCCACGCGGAACAGGTCGAGGGCCAGCGGTTCAGCCGCCGCTTCGTCGCCTACGAGGCGCTCCGGGAGGCCGGCGTCGTCCCCAAATCCGGCTTCAAGTTCGGCGCCGACTTCCGGGTCTACGAGTCCTTCGACGGCGTCGCGGAGCTCGGCCACTCCGACAAACTCGTCCGGGTAATTCCGCCCGACCACGAGTTCCTCCCGCGGGAGCTCTCGCTGGACGTCCGCCTCGCCGGCGGGGTTCGCAAACGAATGGTTTTTGCGCTGACCGAGCACACGGGAGAGATAGATTGGCTCTGCGTCGAGCGAATCACGCCATGACCGAGGACACACCACAACTGACTGACGGGGGCGTCGACACAGAACCGAGTGAAACTGTCGCCCTCGACCCGTGGGGGTCCTCGACCGTCTCGGACTACCGGAAGCTGTTCGAGCAGTTCGGCATCGAGGAGTTCGACGCGAGCGAGGTGCCCGACGCCCACTACCTGATGGACCGCGGGGTCATCTTCGGCCACCGGGAGTACGGCCGCGTCGTCGAGGCGATGGCCAGCGACGAGCCGTTCGCGGCGCTCTCGGGGTTCATGCCGACCGGCGACCCGCACATCGGCCACAAGCTGGTGTTCGACGAACTCATCTGGCACCAACAGCAGGGCGGGGAGACCTACGGCCTCATCGCCGACCTGGAAGCGCACTCGGCCCGCGGCATGTCCTGGGACGAAATCGACGAGCACGCCCGGGACTACCTGCTCTCGCTGCTCGCGCTCGGGTTCGACGCCGAGGACGGTGAGCTCTACCGTCAGTCCGACAATCGGCAGCTCCAGGAGCTGGCGTTCGAGCTCGGCTCGAAGGCGAACTTCTCGGAGTTCGAGGCCATCTACGGCTTCGGTGGCGAGACCAACGTGAGCCACATGCAGTCGGTGGTCACCCAGCTGGCGGACATCCTCTACCCGCAACTGGAGGAGCCCATGCCGACGGTCATCCCCGTCGGTCCCGACCAGGACCCGCACGTCCGGTTCTCCCGCGACGTCGCGACCCGGACCCGATTTTTCAAGGTCACCGAGGCGTTCGCCTCCTTCGAGGCCGACGCAGACGAGCGGGCGTTCATCCGGCAGGCCCACAGCGCGGTAGCGGCCGACCGTGACGACGAGGATGACCGCATCCGCTGTGAGGACGCCGCCGCGTGGCTCGCCGACGAGGCGAACGCGGCGGCGGCTGCCGAAGCCGCCGACCCAACTGCCGGCCTGGTCGATGCCGTGGCCACCGACGACGCCACGCTCGACGACTCTGCGCGGGTACGCGCCATCGAGAAGCTCCGGGCCGCCGGGAAGGAGCCACTGCGCCCCCGTGTTCGCTTCCTTGACCGGAACGCCACCGACGCGGCGTTCGAGGCGCTCGTCGAGACGGTTCCCGGCGAGAAACGGCGCTACGAGGAGCATATCGACAGCTTCGACCTCGACGCCGACGCGGCCACGGAGCTCGCCCGCGAGGTGGAACGCGACCACGGCGGCTACGGCTTCCACCAGCCCTCCGCGATCTACCACCGGTTCATGACCGGGCTCACCGGCGGGAAGATGTCCTCCTCGGTCCCGGCCTCCCACATCTCGCTGCTCGACGACCCGGCGGACGGCTACGAGAAGGTCGAATCGGCGACGACGGGGGGCCGCGCAACCGCCGAGAAACAGCGGGAACTGGGTGGCGAACCCGACGACTGCCCGGTGTACGAACTCTACGCTTACCTGCTGGCACAGGACGACGACGCGTTCGCCACCCGGGTGTACGAGGAGTGTGCGAACGGCGAGCGGCTCTGTGGCGGCTGCAAGGAGCAGGCAGCCGGACTCATGGAGGAGTTCCTGCGCGACCACCAGGAGAAACGCGAGGAGGCCGAGGAACTGCTCGCTGATCTGGATATCGACGTCGACAGCGACCGGCGCGGCCTCGGCGGCGAGGAAGAGGAGGAGGCCGTGTAACAACCGGCAGGGAGGCTTTCAGCTGGATCGGGGACGTTCGCGGAAGCTTTTTGCGGACGCGGCCGGTCATCCGGGGTATGGCGCCCGACACCGCCGCGCTTGGTTCCGTCCGCGAAGCAGCCGCGAGCCACGGGGTCGGGTTCTTCTTCGCCTGAGTCGGCCGGTGGAGTCCGGGCCGCGGCCGCCCGGGCGAAACCGGCCGAGTGGGCCCGAACCGTACCCGGACAGCGGCGACCCGGACCGAACAGGCGGGTCGGACGACGGCGACCCGGACCGAACAGGCGGGTCGGACGACGGCGACCCGGACCGAACAGGC
>CAYXXM010000061.1:0-1108 GCA_964469085.1 uncultured Haloferacaceae archaeon | reverse complement strand
GGGTCGGACGAAGGCGACCCGAACCGAGCAAACGGGTCGGACGACGGCGACCCGGCCCAAGCAGGCGGGTCGTACAGCATCGCCGGGGCAACTGACAGCGAATCCACCACCATGCGACTCCCAGAACGACAGGTTGCGGTGTTACACGCCGCGAGTGCGACGGAGGCAGCGCCCATCCCCGCCATCGCCGACGAGGCGGGACTGAAACCAGCGGCCGCCACGACGGCCGCCTTCGAACTCGAGGACGCGGGACTGGTCGACGTCGAGGCGCGGACCGACGAGACGGTCCGCCTGACTGACGAGGGCCGCGAGTATCTCGAACGCGACCTCCCCGAGGTGCGGCTCTACCGGGCGGCCATCGAGGCCGGTGCCGACGAGGCTCCCGCGCCGATGGGCGAGGTCATCGACGCCGCCGACCTCGACGGCCCGCAGGTCGACATCGCGCTCTCGAACTTCGCCCGGAAGGGGTACGGCGACATCGAGCAGGGCGAGGTCGTCGCGGACCCCGATGCCGACCCGGACGCCGATCAAGAGACGGCCGTGCTCGAGGCCATCGACAGCGGCGAGGAGGAAGGCTCGACGGCCCAGTCAGCCGTCGAGGACGACGCGCTGCTCGAGGAACTCGACAGTCGCGGCCTCGTGGTCCGCGAGGAGCAGACGATTCGCTCGGTGCGGCTGACCGACGATGGCGTCGACGCGCTGATGGAGGGCGTCGAGGCCGCCGAAACCGCCGACACGCTCACCCCCGAGATGCTGACCGCCGGGGAGTGGGCGGACGTGGAGTTCACGGAGTACAACGTCGCGGCCGACGCCGGCGACACCGGGGCCGGGAAGCTCCACGTGCTCCGGCAGACCAGCGAACGCGTGAAGGACGTGCTCGTCGGCATGGGGTTCCAGGAGATGCAGGGCCCCCACGCCGACGCCGACTTCTGGATCCACGACTGCCTGTTCATGCCCCAGGACCACCCCGCGCGCACCCACTGGGACCGCTTCGCGCTGGACGTCGACCCCGTCGACGAGATTCCCGAGGAGCTCGTGACAGCCGTCAGGAACGCGCATCGCGACGGCGTCGGCGACCACGGCGACGGCTACCACTCGCCGTGGGACG
>CAYXXM010000060.1:0-10094 GCA_964469085.1 uncultured Haloferacaceae archaeon | reverse complement strand
TCTGGGGCATCGCACCCTCGACGGCGTCGACGACGACGAGCGCGCCGTCGACGGCACGCATCGCCCGGGTCACGTCGCCACCGAAGTCGACGTGGCCGGGGGTGTCGATCAGGTTGATGAGGTGGTTGGTGTCCTCGTACTCGTGGGTCATCGAGACGTTCGCCGCGTCGATGGTGATCCCACGCTCCTGCTCGTCCTCCTTCGTGTCCATCGCCAGCTGCTCGCCGGCCGTGTCCTCCGAGATCATGCCGGCGCCGGCCAGCAGGTTATCCGAAAGAGTCGTCTTGCCGTGGTCGACGTGTGCCGCGATTGCGATGTTCCGGATGTTCTCCGGTGCGTCCATCAATCGTTCACACTCTTCGACGATTTTTCTACGTCGGCCCATTGGCGGTAACTACCCGTGGCGGGGTCAAAAGGGTAGTGTTTCGCCCGAAGGCGCGGTACGGCGACACACGGCGGTTTCGGCGGGTTCAACGGTGGTTCCGAAACAATGCGAACCGGAACCGCAACGGTGGTTCCGAGCACCACGCGAACCGGAACCGTAGCGGTGGTTCCGAAATCCATCCGAACCGGAACCACAGCGGTGGTTCCGAACACCACGCGACCCGTCTGCGGTGGTCGGCGACCCCGTTCGACACAGGAATCTGCGGCCGAAAACAGTGGCCGCTCCGCGACGTTCCGGCGGCGAAACCATCTTGCCCGTCGACCGCGTGTGACCTCTACACATGGATATCCGACTGCCCGAGAGCGGGCCTGCAGAGCCGTTTCTCGGCGCCGCACAGTTGTTGGAAACCGAACACGACATCGCTCGGCCTGTCGACGTCCGCGTGCGCGAGGACCCGGACAAACGAACCTGCGCCGGCCATTACGACGACAGACACGTCCTCACCATCTCGCGGCAGGCCGCGACCAGTGCGATGGCCCGCGAACTCGCCCTGCACGAACTCTCCCACATGGCGCGCTACGAGGAGCGCCACCCCTCGCACCATCAGTCCACGCGCGAGGCCATCTTCCTCGCGCTCGCCGGCAAGAGCGTCGAGCGCCGGAAGCTCAGCCACGTCTATCAGCTCGCCAACCACATGAAGGACATCTACGCCGACGACATCACCCTCTCGCTGGCGCCCGGCGGGAAGCTGGTGACCTTTCTGGAGTCCCGGCTGGCCGCTGCCGTCGCCGACCGGCCGCCGACGGTGCCAACCGGCTGGCAGCTCGCCAGCCCCGGCGCCGACCCCGAGATTACGGCAGTGAACGCGGCGTTCGCACTCGCGCTCGTGGAGCGTCACGGCCTCGTCGACGACGACCACCGCATCTACGACCTGGCCCACGCCGCCGCCGACGACGCGCCGGAGGTGTCGGTCACGGAGTTCGTCAACGCATTCCGGTCGCTCGACGACGACCCGACCGAGAGCGAGTACCGGAAGGCGCTGGTCGAGGTGACCCGGTCGTACGTTGGCGAGGGCGTACAGGCCGATTGACCGGTTCGGGTCCACCCATCCAGCCGGAGAGTGCGGGCTCGACCGCTACTCCTGCGTGATCCGCACCAGCACGTCGTCCCGTTCCAGCGGGAAGCTCCCGTCTGCGCGGCCGTCGCGGTTCGACGTGATGGCATAGAGCGCGCCGGCCGGGCCTTCCTCGACGTGGCGAATGCGGCCCAGCACGTCCGTCAGTGCGTCGTGACTGGTCAGCGTGTAGCTATCGTCGAGCCACTCCGCGTCGTACCGCGTGCCGGTCTCGCCCAGCGGCGGTAGCTCCTCCCCGGGCGGGGTCACGGTGAACACCTTCAGCTGCTGGCTGGCCAGCGTCCCGACGAGATAGCGGTTGGCCAGCGCCGGGACGGCGTCGCCCCGGTAGAACACCGAGCCCGAGGGCGCCCAGACGCCGCCGTCGATTGGGTGACTCGCCAGTGGACGGTGGTAGTCGGTGCCCTCGTAGGCTTCCGGTTCCCGAGCAGCGGGCCAGCCGTAGTTGTCGCCGGCGACCAGCTGGCTCACCTCGTCGGGGCCCGGTCCGTGCTCGTTTGCGATGGTGGTCGCGTCCGGCAGCCAGTTGAGTCCCTGCGGGTTCCGGTGGCCAAGCGTGAAGATGCGAGGGTCGCCCGGGCTCTCGTTGCCCGGAGCAGCCTCCCCGTCGGCTGTGATGCGGAGCACCTTCCCCGCCAGCGAGTCCGGGTCGGCCGCCAGCTTCCCATCGCCCGCGTCGCCAGTGGTGACCCAGAGGTAGTTCGCGGGGCCGAAGGCGATGCGCCCGCCGTCGTGGATGTTCGAGGCCGGCGTTTCCAGCAGGGTCTTGCTGTGCTTGCTCGGTTCATCCCTGGAGATGTCGTAGTAGGCCAGCCTGTTGACCCGTTGATCGCCGGTGTCGGCGGTGTAGTAGACGTACAAAAGTGGCACGTCGGGGTAGTTCGGGTGGACCGCCAGCCCCATCGTCCCGCCCTCGCCGCCGTCGACGAACCAGGAGCTCTCGGTGGCGCCGGGTTCCACGGAGCCCGCGTCGATTGCCTCGTTGGGCTTCGTGACGCCGACGACCTCTCCCTCCTCGTAGCGGAGCACCCGCCCGGTGCGCTCGGTGAGGAAGAGCTCCCCGGTGGGGGCGAACGCGAGGTCCCACGGGATTTCCAGGTTCTCGACCAGCACCTCGATGGAGAACTCTGCCTCTGGGGCACTGCTCGGCGCCTGCCAGTCCGGGTCGTAGCCCGCCCACGATGTCTCGTCGTGGCCCACGCTGGTGTCGTACTGGGGTTCCTTGGGCGTCGGCGTGGCCGTCGGCGACTCCGTCCCGCCAAAGATACCCCCGCCAGAATCGTCGTCCGTCTCCTCCTCCTCACCGCCTGGTGCGCCCCCACAGCCAGCCAGTGCGACCGTGGAGAGGGCGAGGAGTCGGCGGCGGGGAAGCTCGTCAGGGCTCATAGGTGATAGCTCGTGAGGAGGATTCAAAACACTATGGTCGACCTCCAGGCTGTGGTGGCCAGCCAGGCGAAACCCGATCTACGGCCGTGCCGGAACCAGCCCCGAACCGACCCACGAGGCAGCAGCCCCGAGGATTGCGAGGGGTAGGAGCCCGGCCGAGAACGCGCTCAGAACGCCAATCTGCGTGAAGTTCAGCAATCGGAGCAGAAACAGGGTGTCACTGGCGAGACGAAGCCGACCGAACGGGCCACCTGCAGAAGGTAGAACTTCGCGATGATGCTGGATGGCGCTGGTGAGTGCTTGCGGCCTGCCCGAGATACGCCCTCTCAGAGCCGGATTCCTGTAACGCAGCTAATCTCCGTCGATGCCGACAACGATTTGCCCCCGGGGCGGGAGCGAACGGGCATGGAGTACCGTTCGGTCTTCTTCGACCTGGACGACACGCTGTATCCCTACCCGCCGTGTAACGCGGCAGGGAAGCAGGCCGCCTGGGAGACGTTTCTCGACCACGGCTACGACCTCGAGCGCGAGTCCTTCGAGGCGCTGTATCTGGAAGCCCGCCGCGAGGTGAAACGGGAACTCGCCGGCACCGCCTCCGCCCACGAGCGGTTCCTCTACTTCAAACGCCTCATCGGCATCCATGCCGAGACCCACCGCTCGGCCGACGCACTCGCGCTCGGCGAGGCATACTGGGACGCCTACGTCGCCGAAATGGCGCTGTTCGACGGCGTCGAGGCGACGTTCTCGGCGCTGCAGGAGGCCGGCGTCGACGTGGCCATCGTGAGCAACCTCACGACCCGCATCCAGCTGGAGAAGATTCGCGAACTGGGTATCGAGGACCACGTCGACTACCTCCTGACGAGCGAGGAGACCGGCCGCGAGAAGCCGAGTTCGGTGATGTTCACGCTGCCGCTGGCTCGCCTGGACCGCAAGCCCAGCGAGACGCTGATGGTGGGTGACTCCCCCAGCGCCGACATCGAGGGCGGCAACGCCGTCGGGCTGACCACGGCGCTGGTCAACAACGACGCCGAGGGGCTGACCGGCTGGGAGCAGCCCGATTACCGGTTCGAGGCCATCGACGAGGTACTCGAGGTGACGCTATGACGGCAGACAATCGCATTCTCCGGGAGGAACGCCGCAACGTCGTCCAGCACTCCCCCGCGCTCGCGGGGCTCACCCCCGGCCGCACGGGCAACATCAGCGTCCGCCGGGACGACCGCTTCGCCGTGACGCCGACCGGCGTCGCCTACGACGCCTTCGACATCGACGACGTGCCGGTGGTCGACCTGTCGGGCAAGCAGGTGGCCGGTGAGATGCTGCCCTCGAGTGAGGTCCCGATGCACCGCCACATCTACCGGGGGCACGAGGCCGACCCCGGCGCCATCGTCCACACCCACTCCGAGTGGGCGACGACGATGGCGGTGCTCCGTCGTGAGCTCCCGCCGATTCACTACATGATCGTCGCCGTCGGCAAGCGCGTCCCCGTCGCGGAGTTCGCGCCCTATGGCACCGAGGAACTGGCCGCCAACGTCGTCGCCGCAATGGCGGAGGCCGAGGCGTCGGCGACGTTCATCGAGAACCACGGGCTGGTCGTCGTCGCCGAGGACCTGGAGACGGCACTGGAGCAGACGACACATGTGGAGTCGCTGTCTCGGCTCTACCTGCAGGCGAGTGCGGTCGGGGAGCCGGCGGAACTGGACGATGCGGCGCTGGAGGCAACCATCGAGAAGTTTGCTGATTACGGACAGGAGGAGTAGCGGTCCCGTCGTTTCTCGCAGGTTGCGGAACGCCCTGCCAGACGCACGGAAACGGGGCGTCGTCGTGGGTCAGGAGGAAATGTATCCGACAGACTGCTCGGTAACGTCGTCGGTTCGCTCGTCAGCGAGCGAAGTCAGGTGGAGCGAAACCGCTTCCCCGCCGTTGAGCGTCGCGAGCGACCAGGGGAGAACGAAACTTCGCTCGTCGAGCGGCTCCCCGTCGTAGTCGCGGTCGCGAAGCTCGACCGCATCCTCGTGGTAGGTCTTCGTTGAGAGAGGAACTGTGATCAGTTGTACCCCGTGACTCTGGAACCGAGGTGTGCTCAGAATCAGCATCGGGCGACCCTTCTCGGAGAGCGGATCGGTTGCCCAGATGACGTCGCCACGAACCAGATCAGCCAGTTCAGTCACTCTACCTCCTCTGCCTGATCGGTCTTCAGGTCATCGAGACTCTCCTCACCGTACATCTCGTCTGCCCTCTCGTGGTACTGATGGAGTTGGTAGGCGTCTCGGAGTCGCTTCTCGTCGTTCGTGATCGCCCAGTAGGGGCGCTTGTGTCGGACGAGGTTCCGTTCCTTCAGTCGGGAGAGGATGGAACTCACCGTATCCGTCTCCAGGTCGAGTTCAGTAGCAATCGTGGCGGCTTTCCAGGCCCTGTCGTCGTTCTCGTCGAGGAACAGCACGATGCGCTCGGTGTCGTTCGGCTGTTCGAAATCGTCGGCAGCGGCGTTTTCGAACTCATCGATGTCGATGGTTCCACCCGACATATGGCTGTGTTGGGGGCGTGGAGATATAGATGTTTGGGACACAGTATGTTGGTTGATGCGTGTGTTTGCTTGTTTGTACCCGTTGGCCGCCTACGTCGACACCGCACCAGCTGACCGGTGGTCGGCGTTCATCGAGAACCACGTTGCCGACAACCTGGGGACCGCCCTAGAGCACGCCATCCACTTCGGCTCACTTTCGCGGCGATATCTCCAGGCGAGTCCTGTGGGTAACCCGGTAGAACTCGACTATGGGCCATTGGACGCGACCATCGAGAAGTTCGCCGAGTACGGGCAGAAAGAGTAACGAGTCCGTCCACCTCGCCGGTCTGATTATCACCGCGAGCGAAGCGAGCGGGCCGAAGAGCAACCGCAGCGGCCGTGGAGGCTTCTGGTCGAGCGTTAAAAAGCGAGCGAGTGAAACGAGCGAGCGCGGCAAACGGGCGGCGTCTCAGCGAGCCGCGGCGGCGACGCGCTCGGTCTCCTCCTTCTGGGAGATGGGGTAGGCCTGCACGTCGTAGTCGGCAGCGCCGGTGAGCTGCTGGGCCAGCGCCTCGGCGGCGCTGGTGGTTGAGTTGCGGGCGGCGTTGAGCGTGCCAACCGCGATGAACTTGAGTCCCTGGTCGACACGGCGCTGGGGCGCCACGTCGACGGCTTTGGGGACGGAGATGCCGCCGTACTTCAGGCGAACGGTCTCCTCGCGCGGGGCGGCGTTCTCGACGGCCGTCACCAGCACCTGGGCGGGGTTCTCGTCCGTCCGGTCGTTGACCATCTCGAAGGCGTCCCGGACGATGTTGGTGGTCTTTTGCTTGTGGCCGGTGTTGTCCTCGGTCTGCATCAGCCGGTTGATGAGCCGCTCGACGATGCTGATCTCGGACTTCTTGAACTGCTTGCTCGCGTGCCGACCCATCGTGTGGGCCACGGGGGTGACGTTGAGGTAGCGACGCGTGGATGGGTCGCTGTACTCGATCTCGCTCACGTCCCAGACGCCGAACAGCTCGGCGTCGGCGTCGAGATCCTCAGCGGCGCCAGGTGCGTCGGGCTCGGGGGCGTCCTGCTCGCTCATCGGACGGGTTTCTCCGCGTTGCCGCGCACCAGTTCGATCATCGAGACGCCGTTGACCTTCTCTACCTTGTAGTTGACACCCGAGATGTCACCCATCGCTCGACCCTTCGAGCCGCCGATGCCGGCGATGGTGACCTCGTCGTGCTCGTCGATGAAAGAGATGGCGCCGTCACCGGGACAGAACGCGGTGACCTGCTTCCCGTTCTTGATGAGCTGCACCCGGACGCATTTCCGGATTGCCGAGTTGGGCTGCTTGGCCTCGATGCCCACCTTCTCCAGCACGATGCCCCGACCCTGAGGCGCACCCTCGAGGGGGTCGGACTTCTCCTTGAGTCCTCGCTCACGGCGCGCGTACTCCGAGTCGGACCACCGCCGCTTCTGGCGGTCCTTCTTGAGCTTCCGCGCGGCGTACTTGCCGTTCGCCATGTACACCGTGATTCCCGACGGAGCCACTTAAGCATCCCCTTTCGAGGAGACGAGACCGGTCGAGAGCGCGTTAGCGGGTGCGCTAATCGAGTCTGAGGCCGTTTCGACACAGCAGCGACGCGACGAGCGGCGGGCTCGGCGGCGATGCGCTGCTAAGAACCGCTGAGAACGCCGGCTACGTCAACTGCACGTCGTCGATGTCGAAGTGCCGCGCCGCAAGCTCCCGGGCGGTGTCGATTGACTCGCCGTCGGCGCCGATGGCGACACCGCGGTCGTCCTGTGGTACCTCCGCGTAGGCGACGACGCTGCCACCCTGCTCGGAGACGGTGACGTTTCGCACGGCCGCGGGCGCGAGGCAGTTGGCGACGAACGCGGCCGACTCGTCGGCGTCCGCCACGAGGTCGACCGTCTCGCCGAGACGCTCCTCGACCTGCTGTACAGTCTCGCCGTGCGGGCCGATTGCTGTCCCCATCTCCCCGGCGGGGACGACGAAAACGGTGCGCTCGTCGCGGATGATGCAGTCCGCTGGCGTGACGCCCGTGAGCTCGTCGAAGGCCTGGATATACTGCCTGGCCTCGTCCGAGAGCGTCACCGTCATGGGTCACCTCTCGGGACGGTCGTCCCTGACCACGGGCCGGTGACGGGCCGGTGGGCCATCAGTCGTCTGCCGACGGACTCGGCTTCGAGCCCATCCGGAGGTCGACGTCGCCGGTGCCGATGGAGACCGGCTTCCCGACGATGACGTTCTCGATGACGCCGTCCAGGTCGTCGACCTCGCCGTGGATGGCGGCGTCGAGCAGGTGGTTCACCGTCACCTCGAACGCCGCGCGGGCAAGCACCGAGTCCTTCGAGCCGGAGATGCCGTGCCGGCCGATGGACTGGATGGTCCCGCGGTTGGTCATGATGTCCGCGACCAGCATCAGGTGTCGCACGTTCACGTCGTCGAGCCCCTGCTCGGCGAGGGTCTCGTTGGTCTCGTTGATGATGGTCTCCCGGGCCGCCTCGACGCCGAGTTCGCTGTACACCTCGTGGATGTTGTTGCACGTCGAGCGGGTAGTGTCGACGCCCTCGATTTCGAGCACGTCGCCGAACGCCGACCCCTCGGTGTAGAGCACGAACTCGTCCTCGCCGTCGCCGGACTCCGTCCGGCTGCTGGAGG
This sequence comes from uncultured Haloferacaceae archaeon, assembly GCA_964469085.1. GTDB lineage: Archaea > Halobacteriota > Halobacteria > Halobacteriales > Haloferacaceae > Halolamina. The sequence continues at coordinate 2,017 of CAYXXM010000060.1, read as the reverse complement.
GACCTCCCCCCGTCTCCGCTATCTCCTCTTTGCGGATGACGACGCGGGTGACCTCCTCGATACCCTTGAAGACGACCTCCCGGAGTTCCTCGACGAGCTGGAGCAGTTCGCGGTAGCTCGGCTTCTCGGGCCCGAACGCGATGGTCGTCCCCTCGCGCTTGGTCCCGACCTTCAGGTTGCTCTCGATGGTCTCCTGAATCTCCGCGGCGACGTCCTCGACGTCGTCGTAGGTGGGCCAGCGCTTCTCCAGCGTGTCCTCGTTCAGGTCGATGGTGACCTGCATGTCGGCCACGTTGGTCGAGACGTTCCCCAGCGCGAGAATCTTCGTCGCCTCGATCTGCCAGACGACCTCGCGGGCCTTCTCCCGGTCGGTCGCGTACTCCTCCTCGAGGTGGACGGTCATCGTCGGCGTGTCCGGCGTCTTCCGGGCGTCGACGAGTTCGATGAGCCGGGGGAGCCCCTGTGTCACGTCGATCTCCGCGACGCCCGCGAAGTGGAACGTGTTCATGGTCAGCTGCGTCCCCGGTTCGCCGATGGACTGGGCCGACACTGTTCCGACGGGGTCGAGCGCGTCGACCCGCGTCTCCTCGTACCGGTTGCGGACTGCGGTGACAATCTCCTCGGCCTCGGTCTTCGTCGTCCCGTTCTGCTCCTCGATGGCGCTGTAGACCCGGTCCTTGAGCCGTCGCGGGAGCTCCGTCCCCTCCACGAGCGCCTCGGTCGACTCGTCGATGTGGTCGAAACTCTCGGGAAGTGCCTCAGTCATCGGATTTCACCCCGGTACCGCCGGCCTTGTTGAGCCCAGGCCCGGCGTACTCCGAGAGGTTCGTGGACTCGGTGCGTTCGCCGAGGAAGCGGGCCTTCTGCTCCTCGCTGCTGAACTCGCTTTCGAGCACGCGCTGGGTGATGCCCTCGACGTCGATGGGGTCGTCCTCGCCGGAGGAGACCTTCACGGGCGAGGTGCCGTCCTCGCCGAACTCGAACTGGACGACGGTGCCGGAGGTGTCCCGGACGGTGCCGTCGTACTGCGCCTCCAGTTCGGAGAGCGCGTTGATGAGTCGGCGCTGCAGGTAGCCGGACTTGGAGGTCCGGACTGCCGTGTCGACCAGCCCCTCGCGGCCACCCATGGCGTGGAAGAAGAACTCTCGCGGGGAGAGCCCCGAACGGTAGGAGTTCTCCACGAAGCCGTGGGCCTCCGCCGAGAGGTCGTCGCGCTGGAAGTGGCTCAGCGTGCGGTCCTCGTAACCGCGGTTGATGCGCTCGCCGCTGACGGACTGCTGGCCGACACAGCCGGCCATCTGGGTCAGGTTGAGCATCGAGCCACGCGCGCCGGACTGGGCCATGACCACGGCGGGGTTGTCGTCGTCGAAGTGGTCGCCGGCGATGTCCCCTGCGGAGTCACGCGCCTTGCCCAGCGTCTGCATGATTTTGAGTTCGAGCGTCTCGTCGACGGTGCGACCGGGGATGGAGTTGAGTTCGCCCGCCCGGTAGGTCTCGATGAGTTCGTCGACCCGCTCGTGGGCGTTGTCGATGGCTTCGTCGACCTGCTCGCCGGCCGCCGGCGGGATGGACTCGTCGTCGATGCCGATGGAGAATCCGAAGTGCATGATGGAGCGCATCGCCAGCGTCGCCACCTCGTTGATGAACACCCTGGCGCGCGTCTCGGAGTACTCCTTCGTGATGGTGTCGACGATGTCGCCGCCGAAGGCGCCGATGGCGCCCTCGTCGATGGTGCCCTGGACGAGCTGGCCGTCCTCGATGACGACCTGGTCGTCGGCCTCGGAGCGGAACTCCAGGTTGAGGTCGTCAGGCAGGAGCTCCGAGAACACCGTGCGACCGGTCCAGTACTCACGCTCGTTCTCGGTGCCGTCAGGCTCCGGCAGTTCGTCGACGCTCGTCGCGCGCAGCAGGTCCAGCGCCTGCGTCTCGTAGAACGTCGGGTTGCTGTGGGTCAGCAGATACGTCCCGCTGATGTGGTCCTGGATGGCGCCGATGATGTTCTCGCCGAACCGCGGGC
>CAYXXM010000059.1:0-10114 GCA_964469085.1 uncultured Haloferacaceae archaeon | reverse complement strand
GCCCAGTTCCTCGCGGACTCGCCGGACCGGATGGCGCTCCTCCAGCAGCTACTGGCGGGACCCGCCGCCCCGGCGACGCTCGCCGACGAATTAGACTGCGCGCGCCGGAGCGTCCAGCGGAACCTCGCGGCGTTCGCCGAGCGCGACTGGGTCACGCGTGAGGACGGTGGCTACCAGCTCACCACCGTCGGCGTCCTCGTCGCGGAAACGCACGCCGGCTATCTCGACCGCCTCGACCGCATCGACGAGTACACGCCGCTGCTGAGCCAACTCGACCCCGAACACGCGCCCGACCCGGACCTGCTGGGGGACGCGACCATCGTCGCCGCTTCGGCGGCGAACCCGCAGGCGCCCATCCAGGCCTACGCCGAACGGCTCCGGGGGTTCGAGGGCGGCCGCATCCGGACCTGCTCGCCCGTGCTCTCCCGGCCGTTCCACGAGGCCCACGCGTCGCAGGCACTCCGGGGCGCACGGACGGAGCTGCTACTCTCGACGGCAACCGCCCGCCGAGCCCGGGAACTGAACCCGACGGAGTTCGCGGCGGTGCTCCGGTCAGACGCACTTGAGCTCTATACGCGCCCGGAGCCGGTCCCGTTCGGCCTCGCCGTCGACGGCGAGGCAGTCCTGCTCGGTGCGTACGACGACGAGGGACATCTCGAGGCCTGCCTCCACGGGACCGACCCCGCCCTCACTAGCTGGGGCGAGTCCCGCTTCGACGCGCTCCGGGAGGGTGCAGACCGGATTCGGTCGCCGGACGACATCCCTACCGAGTAGCCGTCGAGGGGTCAACGGTGCCGCTGGCCGCGACGACAGCCCCTGTCACCCCGGTCAGTGCGAGTCGTAATGGTGGGCCATCCCCTTTGGCCGCGTATGCGCCGAACTGACCTCGCCGCCGTGCTCAGTGACCGGGCGACCCTGACGCTGTTCGCGGCGCTCACCACTGGCTGGTTCCTTCCCGACTTCCTCGGCAGCTACGGGGCCATCGCCATGCCACTGTTCCTGCCGGCGTATCTGGTCTCGATGGTCACCTACGACGGACTCCTGGGACTGGAACAGGTGGTCTACGCGATAGAGGACGCCCTCGGCGGCGAGTGGAAACTCCTGTGGGATGCCGGACTCGTCGCCACGTTCTACCTCTTCTCCGTGGTCGCCGCGTTCCTTGCCCGCCCGCTCGAACGACGGTTTGGTCCCGACCGAGACAGGGGAGACGAAGCCGGGGGTGGGGGCGTCGAGAGAGAGGACGGGTTGAATGAGAGTAATGACGGGTTGGACAAGAATGGAGACGGGTGGGACGAAAGTGGAGACGGCCGGGATGAGGGGAAGGACTGGTGGGACACGGAGAGAAGCTCCGGGCGGGATTCCGCGGACTCGGGCAGGCGGACGCTCCGGTACACCGTCGCCGCTGGACTGCTCGTGGTGGGGCTGCTATTCGTCGTGCAGGGAGTCCTCGTCCAACCCCAGATGACCGCAGTCAGCTGTTCCGGTAGTGGAACGGCGACCGACGGCGGCGGGACTGCAACCGCCACACCGGACTGCACCAGAACGACACAGCCCGCGACCGGTGCACGGCTCTACGGCATCGGTCTCGGCGTCGCCACCGGGCTGCTCGGTGCCGGCGTCGTCGCCGTGGACCGTCGGTTTGGGGGCTGACCCTGCGAGACAACTCGCCGACAGCCTCAAGCGGGACGGGCGTAATCGTCAGACCACATGAGTCTCAAAGAGGCGTTTCACGCTGTAGTAACGGCCGAACTCGTCATCGGCTGGATTCTGCTTTCGTTCCTCTCGGTCGCCGTCCTCCAGTACGACCTGCGAACGAACAACCAGCAACTACCGTCGACCATGAAGCTGGTCTGGACGCTCACCGTGCTCTACTCCGCCGTCATCGGCCTCGCCGTCTACTGGTACAGCGGCCGTGCCCAGATTTCCACAGACAGCTTCGGCCGCCGCGGGATGCGCTCAACGGCCCACTGTTACTCCGGGTGCGGACTCGGCGAGGCGATGGGGGTCACCATCGCGGGCGTTTTCCTGCTCGAAACCATCGGGGTCGCCGCCCTCACCTTCGCACTCGCGTACCTGTTCGGCGTCGTCTTCACCGTCGGCCCGCTCCTACAGGAGGGGCTTGGCCTCCGGGCGGCGTTCGCCGACGCCGTCTACAGCGAAACGGGGAGCATCGTTGCCATGGAGGTCGTCGCCATCGGTAGCGACATCTACCTCGCCGGTGAGGCGACGATGGGCGACCCGGTGTTCTGGGCGGCGCTGGCGGTGTCGCTCTCGCTGGGCTTTCTCGCGGCCTACCCCGTCAACCTCGGCCTGCTCAGCCTCGGCGTGAAAGAAGGGATGGGTGACCCGTCCGGGGGATGAGGCTCAGTCGACAGTCCGCCAGAGATAGAGTGAGGCGTACGACCGGTACGGCCGCCAGCGCTCAGCAATCTCCCGCATCTCCCCGCGGCCGAGGTCCTCGGCGTAGAGCGCCTCCATCCCGCGCCGGATGCCGAGGTCCTCGACCGGAAACACGTCCGGGCGGCCCAGACTGAACATCAACTGCATCTTGGCCGTCCACGTCCCGACCCCCTTGATGGCGCTCAGTTCCGCGACGACGGCGTCGTTCTCCATGCCCTCGAAGGACGCGACCGAGTAGCCTTCGGTCTCGAATGCCTCGGCGATGTTGCGTACGTAGCCGACTTTCTGGCCGGAGAGGCCGGCATCGCGGAGCGTCGCCTCGTCGGCGGCGAGGATTCCCTCCGGCGTGATTTCGACGGCGTCGTAGAGGTTCTCGCGGATTGACGTCGCCGCAGCCGTCGAGACCTGCTGGCTGACCACCGAGCGGACCATCCGCTCGAAGAAATCGTCCGCAGGTTCCAGGGTCACGTCGCCGTGCTCCTCGACCAGTGGGCCGAGGTCCGGATCCGTTTGGAGGTGGGAGATGGCGTCCTGACTCATTTGCCGGGTAACAGCTGGCGAGAGGCCTGAGGGTTTCGTCTCGGTGGCGGCCGCCGACCCAGCGGAGCCTCCCCGCTCTCAGAGCTGGAACTCCAGGCCGTCAACCGCGACGCCGACCTCCCCGTCGAACCCGGCCGCGGTGAGGCTGGCGAGCATCGCCTCGTGCTCGCCGTCCGTGTGGGGGTAGAGATGTGTCAGGTAGAGCCGGTCGATGTCCTTCCCGGCGAGCGCCTCGCCCAACTGGGTGGGAGTCGGGTGGTTGTCCACGTCCACCTCGTCGGGGAACGAGCAATCGTGCACCAGCACGTCCGAGCCCTCGGCGAACCGTGCGATGGCGGGACTGGCCTCCCCGTCCGCGCCGAAGGTGAACGTCCCCTCGTCGGCTGTGCCCTCGAACCGGTAGGCCAGACACTCCACCGAATGAACTGTCTCGTGGGCGGCGACGTCGAAGCCCGCGGCGGTGAACGACTCGCCCGGACTGACCTCCCGGACCGACAGGTCGACCCGTCCCTCCAGATAATCGAACGTGTCGATGAGGTCGTCCAGCAGCGCTTTGGTCCCCGTCGGCCCCACCACCTCGAGATGTGTTTCGCCGGCGAGCCATCGAGCCTTCAGCAGCGCCAGCAGGTCGTTGACGTGGTCCAGATGGTGGTGGGTGAGCAGCACCGTCGAGACCCCCCTGTAGCCCACCTCGGTGTTGGCGAGGCGATGGAGAATGCCGGCACCGCAGTCCACCAGTAGTGCCCGGTCCTCGCGTTCGAGCAGGAGCCCGGTCTGCATCCGGTCCGGGACGGGCATCGCGCTTCCCGTCCCCAGCAGCGTGACGTGCATGGATAGCTGGTTGCAGTCGACAGGCAAAGGCTGTGCGGTCGGCGCGCCCCGGCGGTGACGACCCGGTTTCGGACGCACCACGGTGGTGGCGACCCGGCCCCAGACGCGCCACGGCGGTGGCAACCCGCCTCGAACGCGCCACGGCGGTGCGGACCCGGCCCCGCAGGCGCCGGTGGATATACCGCGTTGAGCGCACCGCCGGGGGGACCGGCGGCGCTACGCCGGAGCCGTGGGGTAGTCGAGCCGAACGGTGGAGCCCTCGTCGTCGCAGTCCTCGATCACGAGCGAGCCGCCCGCAGTTCGGGCGCTCCAGTAGGCGAGCCAGAGGCCGAGGCCGCGACTGTGTTCCAGCGGCGTCTCCGTCTGGCTGCGGAGCACCTCCAACTCGTCGACCGGGATGCCCGGGCCGTCGTCCGCGATGAAGATCGACGCCGTCCCGTCCTGGCTGGTGGTTGTCACCCGGACGGTTGGCTGGGCCCTGTCGTTGTGTTCGACAGCGTTGTCGAGCAGGTTCTCCAGCGCCGTCACCAGTGCCGCCTCGTCAGCGACGACGGCTGGCGTCGGCGCGAGGTCGCATTCAAACGTCGCCGCCGGCCACGCCTCCCGCGTCCGGTCGACGACGCTGTCGACTGGCGTCGCGAGGTCCACGGTCTGGCCGCGCGCCGTGTCGGTGGGGTCGAGGCGGGTCATCTCCCGGACCTTCTCGCTGGTCTCGACGACCCGCGACGCTTTCCGAGAGATCTGTCGAGCGGTGTCCTGCGGGTTCTCGTCGGACCCCGAGAGGATGCGGGTGGCCAGCCCCTTCACGACGTTCATGTCGTTCCGGAGGTTGTGCCGGAGCACGCGGTTGGCGACCTTCAGCCGTTGCTGGAAGACGTACTCGTTGGTCACGTCCCGAAGCAGGAGCGCGTAGCCACGCAGTCGCGTCTCGGCGTCGCGGAGCTCGGAGAGGCGGAGCTCGTACGTCCGCTCCGGGCCGGCCTCGGTCTCGGCTTCCTCGATGGTCGTCCCCGACAGTCTTGATAGGGGGGTGCTCGGGAACGTGCTGGAGATGTGCTCGCCCTTGCACGGCGAGGGCGACAGCACGCGTGCGGCGCGTTCGTCCAGATCGACAATGGTGCCGTCGGCATCCAGCACCACCAGACCGTCGCCGACGGTACGAAGCGCCTGTTCCCGGGCGATCTGGGTCCGGTCCAGGAGGTCGAGACGGAACAGCGCGACGGCGACGAACACCCCGGAGATGGTGAACACGAACGGGGTCGGGTCCAGGCCGGGAACCGGCGAGACGCCGAGCGTGAACGACAGGTGCGCCACCAGCGGCGGAACGAGACCGAGGAACATCGCCGCGGTCTGCCGGCGATAGAGCCCGGCCGACCGGACCGAGGCAATCAACACGAGCAATGCTCCCGCGGCGACGACGGCGTAGACGTAGCCGACGTGGGCGTAGTAGGCAGGGCCAAACGTCAGGACGGGCACCCGCACGGGCGACGCCGGGTCGAACCCAGCCGAGGTCCAGACGAGGAGGTGGGCCCGGTTCGTGAGCGTGAGGACACCGAAGACGACCGGTTCCGTCAGAATCACCCAGGATAGGCGTTCGTCGGGGAGATAGCCGTCACCGGCGTAACGAAGCAGGAACAGGAGCCCGACCGCTGGCGCGAATCCGGAGATGGTGAGCGCGAACTCCCACCACGCGAGTTGGGCTGCCAGCCTGTTGAACCCGAGCTGGATGCTGTAGGCCAGCGACCACCCCGCAAGCACGACCATCAGGGCGACGAACTCCTCAGCGTACCGCTCCTCGTGTTCGCGGAAGCTGGCCACCGCCAGCACGGTGAAAACCACCGTGTTCATGAACGCGGCAACCGACAGCACCCCCGGCGACCAGGCCATTTGTACCAGGATTCATCGGACTGGAGGGAAATAACGTATGGAGCGTATCAACTCTGATACTCCGAGGCTATCAGGCAGCCCGTATTCAAACGCCGAGATGCGCTGACAGCGTCGTGAGTTCCTCCTCGGCCACGCCGAAGGCCGTCACGTCGTTGTCGTCGACGGTGTTGTCCATCTCCAGGGACCGGTACTGGTCGCTCCCGAACGGGAACCCCGGGAGATAGTCGAGCGCCGAGAGCCCCAGTTTCGCCAGCGCCATGGGCACCGGCACGACGGTGACGGAGCGGCCGTCGGCGCGGTGGCCCAGTTCGGCCACCCGGGCCATGGTGAGTTTCTCCCGTCCGCCGATGTCGTACGTTTCGCCGACGTGGGCGTCGTCCTCGACGGCGTCGGCCATCATGGGCACCAGGTCGCCGACGTGAATCGGCTGGAACCGGGTGTTTCCCCCGCCCGGCAGTGGGGTCACGTACGGCGGCGCGAGCAGTTTGGTGAACCTGACGAACTCGCCGCCCTCACCGAACACCACCGAGGGGCGGGTGATAGTCCAGTCGAGTGCTGACTTCCGGACGGCCGCCTCGGCTTCGCCCTTCGCCCGGATGTAGTGGGTCTTCCCGTCGGGGTCCGCACCGAGTGCGCTCTGCTGGAGGAACCGGTCGACACCGCCCGCTTCGGCGGCATCGACGAGGTTCGTGGTCCCCTGCAGATGCACGTCGAAGTGGCGCTCCTCGCCGCCGCTCGGGCGGAACAGCGGCGAGAGCGCGACCAGATTGACCACCGCCTCGTGGCCCTCGACGATTGGGGCGATGGAGTCGTAGGCAGTCACGTCGCCCGTCGCGTGCTCCACGCCGTCGGCGAGACCATCCGCCGGCGGGGTTCGTGACATCGCGGTCACGTCGTGGCCGCGGTCGGCGAGCTCCGCGGTGAGCGGTCGCCCGATGAAGCCGGCACCGCCTGCGACAAGTACGTCCATACCCGAACATGGAGCCGTGGTGACTTAAAAAGCCGCCTCGCCGGCATGGGGTTCCACCGACCCGTTCGTGCCGGCGCCGGCGAGCCGGTGCTCCAGCCACCAAGAACGTATCGGCCGGTACCGGCGACCCATTGCTCCAGCCAGCACGAACGTGTCGGGTCAGCTCCGGCGACCCGGGAAACCGACGGGGATTAATGCCGTCGCGGCCACGGTGGGTCCATGCTGATTACGCTCGAGGGGCTGGACGGGAGCGGAAAGACGACCGTCTGGGAAGCGCTGCACGACTCCCATCCGGCGGCGACGTTCAGCCGCGAGCCGACGGAGTCGTGGTACGGCGAGGCGGTCAACCGCGCCATCGACGGCGACGCCGACCCGCTGGCGACGCTGTTCCTCTTCACCGCCGACCACGCGGACCACCTCGCGCGCACCATCGAACCCGCCCTGGAGAACGACGACCTGGTCATCGTCGACCGCTACTCCGACTCCCGATACGCCTACCAGGCCGCCGCGCTGGCGGAGAGTGAGCTTGCCCGGCCGCTGGAGTATATCCGCGGCATCCATCAGGCGTTCACCAGACCGCCCGACGCGACTATCTACATCGACGTCGACCCGGAGACTGCGGTGGGCCGGAGTGGGGCGGCCAATCAGTTCGAGCAGGAGGCGTTTCTCGCGGACGTCCAGGCGAACTACGAGCGACTCATGGATGCCGAACCGGACCGGTTCGTCCGGGTCGACGGCACCCAGTCGCCGGAGGCGGTCATCGACGCCGTCGAGGACGTGATCGACAGACTCACCGACGACTGACCGGCCACACATTCTGGCCGCTCCGCACCGGGCCATCGCCGGCTACTGGGCTGGGTCCGGCAGGTCGTACTCCTCGGGCGGGGGGACGTAGAGCAGGTCGACGAGCGCCCCCAGTGTCAGCGGTGCCGCGACGAGGACGACGACGACGAGCACCGGGTCGCCCAGCGACGGGCCAATCCCGAGCACGCCGGAGACGAGGAACGTGAGCGCCAGGAGCACCAGCGGGATTGCGCCGACAACGAACAGTCCGGTCCCCCAGTCGGTGTCCAGCGCGATGCGAAAGTACCGCGTCAGGACCGCCGCGACGAGTGCGTGCACCGCGACGTTGGCGAGAAGTATCGCGATCGAGAGGGCCGAGACCATATGCCCCCATCGCGGGGCGGCACCTTTTGGATGTCGGTCAGCCCCGTCACTCGTCCAGGGCGACGTAGGTTTTCGTCTCCGTGACGTTATTGAGGCCGCTGATGTCCATCGACGCAATCTGCAGCACGTCGTACACCTCGTCGCCGTCGGCCTCGGCGATGATGTCCCAGTCCCCGGCGACGATATTGGCCGCAGTCACCCCGCTGGCCTCCCGGATCGGTGTGAGCAGTCCCTCGGAGGCGCCAGCAGCCGTTTTCACCATGATGAACCCCTGAACCATACCCCATGGTATACAGTGACATGCCAAAAGGTTTGCCCGGACGGTTACGGCCAGCGTTTATGGTTCTGGATTGCTACCATGGCACATGGAGTTCTGTATCATCGGCGCTGGGCGGGTCGGCCTTCGAACCGCGCGCGTCCTGCGCGAGGAGGGGTACGACGTGACGATCATCGAGGCAGACACGGACCGCGCCGACCGGGCCCGCACTGACGGGTTCACGGTGGTCGAGGGCGACGGCAGCAGTGAGACCGTGCTGACGGACGCGGGCATCCCCGAGGCCGACGCCGTGGGCGCGCTGACCAGCGACCTGAACGCCAACTTCGCGGCCTGCATGGTGGCCAAACAGCACGACTGCCGCACCGTGATGCGCATCGACGACGATTACCGGGAGGAGATCTACCGCAACTACGCCGAGCAGGTGGACGAGATCGTCTACCCCGAACGGCTGGGCGCCATCGGCGCCAAGAACGCGCTGCTGGGCGGCAACGTGCAGGCCATTGCCGACATCGCCGCGGACCTACAAGTCTCCCTGTTCACCATCACCGGGGATTCGCCGATGGCGGGCTACACGATTAGTGAGGTGGAGTTGCCCGCCCGCGCGCGGCTCCTCGCCTTCGGCAAGCGCGGCGAGGCGATGAACATCCCGCTGCCGACCGACACGCTGGAGTCGGGCGACCGCATCGCGGTCCTGACCGAGATGGAGATGCTTGACACGGTTCGACAGCTCCTGGTCGGAAGGGAGGGGGCCGCCGCGGCCGACGGGGGTGAGTGACCGTGGTGACTGCCTACGTGACGATCAAGGCGAACACCAGCGACGTGAAACAGCTTCGTGACGCCATCCGCGATTCGGGCGCCGTCGACGCCTGCCACATCGTCGCTGGCGACGTGGACCTCATCGCCAAACTCGAGGCCGAGAACCCGGACGGCGTGCTCTCGGTCGTCGGTGAACAGGTGCTCGGCCTCGACGGCGTTGAGGATACCCAGACGTATCTGGCAATGGATTAGCGACAACCATCCGTCGCCTCCGCGCCGCAGGTGGAGACCGCCGAGCGGTTTTGACGTAATCTGGTCGCTCGTCGGTGCGACGTGGTGGATGGGGGCATACGTACCAGGTGGGTTCCTCTGCGGTTAAACGTAATCGCTCCCCCCGGCGCGACGCGCCGCCGAGAGGATTTCCGTCACCGGTTCGGTGTACGCGTAGCCGGGGATGACGCCCTGGACGAACGTTCCCTCGACGAAATCGACGACCGCAGCCGCGTCGTTGACGCCCCGCCGTGGGTCGATATCCGCGAACGACGCGCGAACCTCGGCGACGCGGTCGCCGGCGAACGTGGTCTCCCTCGCGTCAGGTGAGATGTCGTGGTCCGCCGCGAGCACGCCGGCGCCGATACTCTGCAGGCGACGGTTCAGCGTCTCAAACCACCCCTCCTCGACGACCTGTGCGACGGCGTCCTCGGTCACCTCGTCGAGCATCGGGAGTCGGACAGTGACGGTGAATTCAATCTGGCCGTCGTCGGCCGGGGTGGCGTCGACGACGGCGTCAAAGGGAGTCGAATCGGCAGTGAACCGTTCACCGTCGGTCGCTTCCTCCGGGGAGAAGGCGTCGTGGTGGCGGAACGCCCGAGCGGCGCGTTCCGGGAGTTCAGGCATGCGCGAACGGAGGCGGTGGAGGGGAATAAGCGCATCCTTCCCGTCGGCGTCCACCCCCGACCCCGCGGTCCACACGTTTCATCCAGAGCAGCGGTCCCGGACGGGTACGTGGGCCTGCCGCTTCTGACGGGCTTATTTCCCACGGGCCCGAAGCGTCTGTATGGCCACGCAGTTTCTCGACACGGACTCCCTCGTCGAGGCGGTCGCCGCCGCCGAGTTTAACCGCACGCCGGCGGTCGTCGCCAACGCCCACATCACCGGGTTGAGCGTCGCGCGCGCGCTCTCGGCCCGCGACGTCCCGGTTATCGCCATCGACCAGGTCGGCACGGGCGTCGCACCCCCCTCCGACGCCGTGGATTTCGCCGGAAACGTGCGCTATCCGCTGGACG
>CAYXXM010000058.1:0-10145 GCA_964469085.1 uncultured Haloferacaceae archaeon | reverse complement strand
CGAGCGGCAGGCCGGCACCGATAGCGACGACGAGGGTTCCTGAACCGCGTTCCGGGCTCAGGGAACCTCGCCCTCCATCGACCCGCGGTACCAGCGCCCCGTCTCGGTCCCACACTCCTTGCAGCACGCGATGGTGGCCTCCTCGTCGTCGGCCCGGTCGAGTTCGTGGTCGGTCTGTTCGTCGCAGGTCGGACAGTACCGGAGTTTCACCTGTTCGCCGTACTCCAGCGGCGCGCCGAGCGCGAGCGCCGTCACCTGATTGTCGCCGCGGTTCCAGCCGCGCTGGAACTCCGTCCGGTCGAACCGGATGGCCTCGTCAGGCCCGACTTCGACGGGGCCGCCCTCGGTTTCGAACGTCGCGGTTCCCTCGATGACGTAGAACACCTCCTCCTGGACTGCGTGGTTGTGGTAGGCAAAGGCGAAGGAGTCGCCCGGTTCCAGTTCGTAGTAGTTCATCGCGAAATCAGTCAGTCCGAGCGGCTCGGTGAGATGGCGCATCACTGCGGCGGCCTGGACGCTGTCCTCGAGGTCAGCGATGGCGGTTTTCTCCATATCTCGACGGGGACGCGAGTCCACAAAAACCCGGGCGTGCAGGCAACGGTTGGTTCGGGCGGCGCTCCCGGGCGGTCAGTCGAACCCACTCACCAGCGTCACCACCCACTGGGCGGGGTCCGGGTGCCGGCGGAGTTCGACCCGCTCGACCCACTTCACCCACTGGAACCCCCGACGGCCAGGAGCCACGAGCCGCGCGGGCGCGCCGTGACCGTGTGAGAGCGGCTCGCCGCCGACGTGGGTGGCGAGCAGCGCGTCCCTGGCCTCCGCCAGCGGGAGGCTCCAGCGATAGCCCGTGATGCTGACGAAGCGAACCCACAATCCGTCGGCCGCGACCTCCGTGGCGTCCGCCGCGACACCCGCCGCTGCCAGCAGGTCGCCGACGCGAACGCCGCCCCACTCCTGGACGGTGTACCAGCCGCTCGTGCAGTCGAGCGTGCCCGTCTGCGTCGCCATCTCCTCGCCGCTCGGAAGCTCCGCGTACGACAGGTCGAGGTCATCTTCGACCAGCCCAGTCACGGTGAGCGACCACGTCTCGCGGTCAACCCGTTCCGGGTCGTCGGCGACCCACGAGGTGACGGGAAAGGAGCCGCCCTCCGTGTCGGTGTCTGCGAGGTCGCCGATGGGTTTCGAGCCGGAGTCGCGGATGGCCACGTCGCGGACAGCGGACAGCAACTCCGTCGCGCGCCAGGCGAACACGCCCGCGACGAGCAAGCCGCTGGCCCGGAGCGCGCTCCGCCGCGAGGCGTCGGTCCGCGACGGCAACCGGAAGCGCGCCAGGAGGTGGACCAGGAGGAGCGGGATGACGAGCAGCCCCAGGCCGATGTGGACGTTCAGCGTCGTCCAGGGGCCGACCGGAACGTTCCCGCCGAGTGACCAGAACACCCCGAGTGCGAGCGCAGCGACGACGGCGGCGCCGAGGAGGACCGAAACCGGCGTCGTCGCGTCCCAGTGCTCTCTGTCTGCCACGCGCCGGGTCACTCTGGCGAACTTGAACAGCAGTAGCACCGCAAGCGTGAACCCGAATACGTCGTGGAGGAGTATCGACAGCGACATCGGGAGCCACCCGGTCCAGGAGAGCAATCCTGTTCCGGTGGCGCCGGCGACGACGACGAGGATGCCCCAGTCCACGACGCGCGGTGGTGGGGCGAATCGGCTGAGCGTGCCGGAGAGCCGCTGGAACGCAGTGCCATGGAGGCGCCGCATACGGACGCACAGGGCCGGAACGCCAAGAGTGCGTCGCGGCCAGCAGTACTCGTCGCCGGTACCGGCCAGCGACGCGGCGAAGCCGCAGGCACAAGTGCGCGGGGGGCGACTGCGGAGTCATGCCTGCAGCAATCGTCACTGGCTCCTCCCGGGGTATCGGCCGGGGAATTGCCGTGCGCTACGCCGCGGACGGCTACGACGTCGCGGTGAACTACCACACGAGCGACGCGAAAGCCGAACGGACGGCCGAGCTTGTTCGGGAACAGGGGCAGGCGGCCGTCGTCGTCGGCGCCGACGTCTCGGAGCCGGGCGACGCCGAGCGGCTGGTCGACGCGTGCGTCGACGCATTCGGTGGCGTCGACCAGCTCGTCAACAACGCCGGCATCGACCAGCACGTCTTCACCGAGGCGCTCGCCCCCGCGGATTTCGACCGGGTGATGGACGTGAACGTCAACAGCGCGTTCAACACGACGAAGGCGGCGCTGCCGCATCTGCGAGAATCCGACGACAGCCCCTCGGTCGTCAACATCTCCTCGATTCTCGCCTACACGGGCGCGCCGGTGGAGGTGCATTATGCTGCGTCGAAGGGCGCGCTCGTCTCGCTGACGAAAAGTCACGCCGGCGACTTCGCGCCAGATATCCGGGTGAACGCCGTCGCCCCGGGTCACATCGAGACGGACATGGTGAGCGACCGGAGCGAGGAAGAGTTGGAGGAGGAGATCGACGAGATTCCTGTGGGACGGATTGGGCAGGTCGAGGACATCGCCGATGGGTGTGCGTATTTGCGTGATGCAGGGTTCGTGACGGGCGAGACGCTGAACGTCAACGGTGGGGAGCTTATGCGGTAAGCGGTATTCGGTAGCGTGGAAATAGGGTGGTTTCTACTGTTCTGTTTCGTCGTTCTGGTTTCTCCGAAACTTCGAGAAACGTGAACTACATCACCGTGAAAGCCCCTGTCCTTAGGTTTCGTTGTTATTTGGATGCGGTTGATGCTGACTGAGAGGCCAACTACACCGTGAAAGCCCCTGCCCGCTCGGCTCGGGGGCCTCGCTGCGCGCTTCAGTGCTTGCGTCGGCCGCCATCACCGACCGGGCAGCCCCTTTCAGTCCCACCCACCGCACCGCCCACAATCCTCCCCAGCCGACTCACTCCCTGCGGTCGTTCGTCCCTCGCGCTCACTCGCGCACGAAGGCGCTCGCGCTTCGCGCCACCGCACCCGCAGAAACGGGATTCGATGCTATTCAGTCGCTGATGACCTCGTCACCGTGTTCCTGCACCGCCGCCTCGATGCCGTCCAGACCCGTCTCCAGATCTGCCAGCGAACTCGCGAAGGAGAGCCGAAGACAGCCCTCGCCGGCCATGCCGAATCCATCGCCGGGTGCGAGCACGACGTCCCGCTCGCGCAGCAGGCGCTTGGCGATGTCCAGACTGCTGCCCGGCAGGTCGACATCGAGGAACGCGTAGAACGCGCCGTCGGGCGTCGGACAGGAGACGCCATCCATCGCGTCGACGCGCCGGGCGACGTATTCGCGGCGCTCGGCGAACGCGTCGTACATCTCCTCGACTGGTTCCTGCGGGCCGGTCAGCGCGGCGATGGCGGCGTGCTGGGCGACGGAACCGGCACAGGCGGTCGTGCTCTCGTGGATTTTGGTCGCCTCCTCGACCAGTTCGACTGGCCCCCCGAGCCAGCCGACCCGCCAGCCCGTCATCGCGTACGTTTTCGAACAGGAGCCGACTGTCAGCACGTGGTCGGGATGGCCGGTGAGCGCCGCGAGTCCGACCGGGTCGCGGTCGTAGGTCAGGCCGAGATACACCTCGTCGGCGATGACGTAGGCGTCATGCTCGGCGGCGGCGTCGACGACCCGCCGCATCGGCTCGGGGTCGTACACCTGCCCCGTCGGGTTCGACGGCGAGCAGAGGACAACAGCACCGGTGTCCTCGCCCATGCGGTCGATGACCCGGTCAGCATCGAGGCTGTAGCCGTCCTCGACCGGCATGGGAATCTCGACCGGAACGCCGTTAGCCAGGCGGGCCTGCATCCAGTAGTTCGGCCACGCCGGCGAGGGGATGAGCAGTTCGTCGCCCGCCTCGACGGTGGAAAGCACCGCGAGGTGGAGCGCCTCCATCCCGCCGTTGGTGACGGTGAGCTGACCGGGGTCGTACTCGATGGCGTACTCCCGATGGAGCGTGTCGGCGATGGCCGACCGGAGCTCGGGCAGGCCCGCGTTGGAGGTGTAGTGCGTTTCACCCGCCCGCGCGGCCGCAGCGGCGGCGTCGACGACGTGCTCGGGCGTGTCGAAATCCGGCTCCCCGACTTCGAGGCGCACCAGCTCCCGGTCGGCGGCCTCGGCGAGGTCGAACATGACGCGGATCTTTGAGCGCTCGCAGGCGCGGACGCGCTCGGTGGGCGTTGGCATACGGACGAGTCGACCTCCGGGAGCAAAAGGCTGTGTTCCGGTGGCCACCGTTGCCGAAAGCGCGGCCCGGCAGCGGGTCTGGCCGGCGTTACTGCTCGACCGGCGCCTGGGGTGGCCGCCCTGGCAGTTCGTCCCGGGTGTGGGGCGCTGACAGGGAGATGTCCGGCCCGGTCGGTACCAGTCGCTTCGGGTTCAGGTCGGCGTGGCTGACGTAGTAGTGGCGGGTGATGTGGTCCAGGTTCACCGTTTTGGCTACCGGCGACCCACGGGTCGGAGTGCCCCCCGTTCGTTCGTCGGGCGAACCCGCGGGTTCGCCGGTCTGGTAGATGTCCTTGGTGTAGCCCCAGAGGTTCCCGTACTCGTGGATGGCCCGGCGGTTGCATTTGAAATGCGTGTGGTAGACGTGGTCGAAGCGAACCAGCGTCGCGAACATCGCCACGTCCGCGAGGGTGAGGCGTTCCCCGTTGCCGACGAGGTAGCGCTGGGACTCCAGCACGTCGTCCCAGTGGTCGAGCGCGTCGAACAACTCGTCGACCGCCTCGTCGTAGGCCGCCTGCGTGCCGGCGAAGCCCGCGCGATAGACGCCGTTGTTGATGGGGTCGTAGATGGCCTCGACGATGTCGTCGATGTCGCTCCGCAGGTCCGTGGGGTAGAGCGAGACCTCGTTGCCGTCGAAGGCGGTGTCGAGCATGCGCATGATCTCGCTCGACTCGTTGTTGACGATGGTTTCTTCCTGTTTGTCCCAGAGGACGGGAACGGTCACGCGCCCCGTGAACTCGGGGTCGGCGTCGGTGTACACCTCGCGCAGGTAGTCGTAGCCCGAAAGCGGGTCCGGATGGTCGGCGGAGAACTCCCACCCCTCGTCGTAGCGTTCGGGCTGCACGAGCGAGATGGATATCTCGTCGGTCAGGCCGCGAAGCTGTCGGACCATCGCCGCGCGGTGGGCCCACGGACACGCCCGACAGATGTAGAGGTGATAGCGGCCGGAGTCGGGGGTGAACCGGCTCTCTCTCGGTGCCTCGCCGGCCGCGGCGACGCTCCCGTCGAGCCAGTTCCGGAACGTTGTCTCCTGCCGGTCGAACGCGCCCGCTTCGTCAGTGGTTTCATAGACGTCGGTTCGCCACTCGCCGTCGACGAGCATATTCATACCCGAACCTTTGGAGTCCAGCGGGAAAAGGCGAGCGTCGGCGGAGGTGGGACCGACGCGGAAGTCAGCGCGTCGCCCCGGTTTGGACTGCCCTGGCGGACGCCGTCTCGCCACGGTTTGGACTGGCGCGGAAGACAGCCCGTCGCCAGAGCGAACTCCGCCCTGTCGAACCGGCAGTTCACCGCAGCAGCGTCTCGACGACGGCACCGGCAACGGTCGACGCGTCCGGACCGAGCACGTAGGTGATGGCCTCGACGCCGTGGGCGCCGGTCTGGTAGAGGACGAACGGGTCGCTGTGCTCCTCGTCGCCGACGGAGTCGGCCACGGCGGCGCGAACGGGGTCCGTCGGTGCGTCGGGGTCGAACGCGACGGTACGGTAGCCAGCGTCCTCGAACCGGGCGACGACGTCGGGGTCGTACCGGACGTTCACCGCGGCCGTCGCCTCCGCCCCGCCTGCGCGGGCCGAGAGTAGCACGTTCGCGACGTGCTCGCTGACGCCGAACTCCGGGTCACCCGGCACCGTCGCGGCGCCTTTCACGTCGACAATGCGGCCGGGGATGGCGGCGACGTCCTCGATGCCCTCCGCCTCCGGCAGGCTCTCGACCAGGTTCGTGCCGACGTTCGGGATCAGTCCTGCGAAGCCGGAGGCCGTGGTGAGCACCCGGAGCCCACGGCGGACCGACGACAGCACCTCCTCGCTGGTCCGCAGCGCGGATTCGGGGTCGTGAACCGCGAAGGAAACGTCAGCGCCGGCCAGTTCCGGCCACCCCTCCTCGTGCAGGTGGGCGAGCAAATCGCGGTCCTCCAGGCGGCGAATCAGCACCTCCGTTTCGACCAGCGCGCCCACGCGGGTGAGCGTTCCCTGGGCAAGACCCGTGGCGACGTCGTCCGCGAGGGTCCGGACACGCTCGTCGCTCTCGACTGCAGGATGGGTGTCGACGTCGCCGTGGGCGTACTTCGAGACGGCGGACTGGCTGATTCCCAGGAGGTCGCCGACCTCGGCCTGTGTCAGCCCCTGGTCCCGGAGGCGCTCGGCGAGCATCGAGCGATAGGTGGGGAGGAACGTCTCCACGACGACTTCCTCGATGAACTTCATCCGCCGTCACCCTCCGTGGCTCGGTCCGCAGTGCCGTCCACTTCCTCAGCGCCGAACTCTGGGTCGCTGCCGATGCGAGACGCCTGCGGGCCGGACTGGTTCTGGTACTTCGAGTCGCGCTCCGTGCCGTAGGGCCGTTCGGCGCTGGAGGTGAGTTCAGTGAAGATGAGCTGTGAGACCCGCATCCCGGGCGAGAGCGCGACCGGTGCGGTGCCCAGGTTCGAGAGTTCGAGCGTGATCTGTCCCCGGTAGCCGGGGTCGACGATGCCCGCCGTGGCGTGGACGACGACAGCAAGGCGGCCGAGCGAGGAGCGCCCCTGGACGTGCGCAATCAGGTCCGCCGGGATGTCGACCCGCTCCATCGTCGTTCCGAGCACGAAGTCGCCGGGGTGGAGAATGAACTCCTCGCCCGTCGGCACGGTCGTCTCCTGGACGTACTCGCCCACCTCCTCCTCGCGGTTCGGATGGATGCAGGAGATGTTGGTCCGCTGGAACTCCAGGAACTCCTCGCCGAGGCGGAGGTCGACGCTTGCCGGCTGTACCTGCATGTCGATGTCGTCGAGCGGTTCGATAACGAGTTCCCCGTCCTCCAGTCTGCGGAGGATGTCCCGGTCCGAGAGTATCATGAGGTAGGCAGGGGCGGCCGGGAGTGTAAACTCCGCGGTCGGGCAAGGGTTCAAGTAGGAGACCGGGACCACCCCCGCCGTGACCTGACGACGGACTCGGAGCGGCTCGCGGGTGTGTAGCGCACCGCTCCGGGCGCAGTGCCGGCGCTACCTGTTCGCCAATGTACGCGCCGTACGGGGGATTCCCCGTTGGACGCCGATGTCGACGATGCGGCCACGTGGGCGTCGATGAGCGACGGCCACCACGTTCCCGAAGCGCTTTGCCCCACCCGCCGGGAGGAGTGGGTATGAAGCAGGCAATCGTGGCCCGGACCGATCTCGGAATGGGAACGGGAAAGCTGGCGGCACAGACGGCGCACGCTTCGCTCTCGGCGTTCGAGGAGGCCGACGAGCGGACGCGCAAGGCGTGGAAGGGAGACGGGCAGAAGAAGGTCGTGCTGAAGGCCAGTGGCGAGTCACAGCTGTTCGAGCTGGCAGACAAGGCCGAGCGCAAGGGGCTCCCGAATGCCGTGATCAGGGACGCTGGTCACACACAGCTCGACCCCGGGACAGCGACGGCCGTCGCCATCGGCCCCGGCGAGGACGATATCGTCGACCGGGTGACGGGCGACCTGTCGCTGTTCTGAGACCGATGCGGTTCGGCCGGCGGAGCCAGGCCGGAGTCCTCCTGACCCCCGGCGTTCCGCTCCCGCCCCGGGCCATGCCGAGTTGTATCTGTGTGTAACTGACCGACGAAGCCGGGGTGTAGCCGCGTGTCGCCCGTCGGGAGAAAGTTGGCCGCCATCGTTTTTACGATCAGGTGAGTTACTGGTGCAGGTCGGTATCGATGGCTGACTCCCCAGCGTCCGTACTGGTCGTCGACGACGAGCCGGGCGTGGCAGAAGCGTACGCTCTCTGGCTCGAGGGAGAGTACGACGTCCAGACGGCGCACAACGGTGAGGAAGCACTCGAGGTCGTGAGCGACGCGACGGATGTCGTGCTGCTCGACCGCCGAATGCCCGGCCTGTCCGGCGACGAGGTGCTCGAGGAACTCCGGGAGCGTGGCCACGACTGCCCTATCGCGATGGTGACCGCCATCGACCCGGAGGTAGACATCGTGGATATGCCGTTCGACGCCTACCTGACGAAACCCGTCCGCCGGGACGAGATCATCGACATGATCGAGGAGCTACTCGAGATCAGCGAGTACGATGAGGAACTCAGGGAGCTGTTCGCCATCGCGCAGAAGCGGGCGGCGCTCGCAGAGAAGAAGCCGCTCTCGGAACTGGAGAACCACCAGAAGTTCTCCGCCCTGCAGGAGATGGGGGCAGAGTTGGCCACCGAGACGGAGATGGAGCTGGACCACGAATCCTTCGAGAAGACGCTCGCGGGGATCGATGTCGACGAATCGCCCACGGTGTTCTGAGCGCGACGCCGACGGACAGGGTTAACTCTCGACGACGGGAATCGTCGATGAATGCGTGAGGCCCACCCCCGGGAGCGGACGATTGGCATCGAGTGGTACGCCAGCGACGCCGAGGGGGTCGGCGGTCGCCTCCGGGACCGACCCCGGGATTTCCGCGTCCGTGAACTGGAGGCGTTCGATACCGAACCGGTCGACAGCGACCCCGACGACTACCCGTATCTGGTGCTCCGGGTCACGCTGACCGGGTGGGACACCAACGGGTTCGCCGGGCGGCTCTCGGACGCCCTGAGCATCTCCCGAGAACGGGTCGACTGGGCTGGCACCAAGGACAAGCACGCGGTTACGACACAGCTGTTCTCCGTGTACGACATCGGCCCCGACGCCCTGCCGGAGATTCGCGACGCGACCATCGAGGTGGTGGGGCGAGCGGGTCGGCACCTCTCCTACGGCGACCTCGCCGGCAACGAGTTCGAAATCGTCGTGCGGGACCCGGCCCGACCAGAACGGGCCGGGGCGATTACTGACGAGCTTCGGGCCTTTGCGGGGAGTGTGCAAGGCAGAATCGGCGTCCCGAACGTGTTCGGTCATCAGCGGTTCGGCAGCCGGCGGCCAGTAACCCACCAGGTCGGCCTCCACATCGTCCGCGGCGAGTGGCGCGACGCCGTCCTCGCGTACGTCGGCAACCCGTTCGACACAGAGCCCGGGGATACCCGCGAGGCCAGAGCGTTCGTCGAGGAGCAGGCCGAACGCGACGTGCCGGACTGGAGCGCCTGCCTCGACCGGATGCCCAGAAAGCTGGGCTACGAACGGTCGATGCTCCACCGACTCGATGAACGGGCCGGTGGCGAGAACGGTGAACCAGCCGACGACGGCAGCGGCCAGTGGCGCTACGCACTGGAGGCCGTTCCATCGAACCTCCAGCGGCTGTTCGTCAACGCTGCCCAGTCCTACGCGTACAATCGCATCCTGAGCGAGCGACTGCGTCGCGGACTGCCGTTCCACCGGCCGGTCGAGGGCGACGTCTGCTGTTTCGCCGACACCGACGTGGACGCCGTCCGAAAGCCGGACCCCGACCGGATTCAGCGGGCCACCGAGAGCCGCGTCGACGTGCTTACCCGCCACTGCGAGCGCGGCCGGGCGTTCGTCACCGCCCCGCTGCTCGGCACCGGGACCGAACTCGCGACGGGGGAGCCGGGCGACATCGAGCGCGAGGTGCTCGCGGAGCTCTCGCTGGCGCCCTCGATGTTCTCGCTCCCGGGTAACTTCGACTCGACTGGGACCCGGCGGGCGATACTGGTCGATACGGAGATGACCATCGACCACGACCCACTCACGTTCCAATTCGGGCTGCCGTCTGGCTGTTACGCGACGACGGTGCTCCGGGAGTATCTGAAGGCGGACCCGCAGGAGCTGTGACGGTCCCGGCACGGACGAACGGGCTTTTCCGCTCGACGCGCCTGATTCGGCCATGGACTGTCGGCGGTGTGGCACGGAGCTCTCCCGGCCCGGCGACTACTGTCTCTCCTGTGACACCGCCAACTGCGACGCCGTCGTCGTCGCCTTCGAGCGCGACCGGGCGACGCTAAGCGTTCTCCGCGACCCGCCGGAGCACGCCGACGACGACCAGCCGGAACTCGTCGGCGGAACCACGCTCACAACCGTTCCAGAGGAGGACCCCGAGGCCGAGGTGGTCGAA
>CAYXXM010000057.1:0-10351 GCA_964469085.1 uncultured Haloferacaceae archaeon | reverse complement strand
CACCGAGGTGTACGGCGAGTTCGGCTCCGGGAAGTCCCAGGTGACCCACCAGATGGCGGTCAACGTCCAGCTCAGCAAGGAGAACGGCGGCCTCGACGGCGGCTGTATCTTCATCGACACGGAGGACACGTTCCGCCCCGAGCGCATCGACGACATGATCCGGGGACTCGACGACGAGCTTATCGAGGACGAACTCGACCGCCGCGAGATCGAGGGGTCGCCCGGCGACGAGGCGGCGATGGAGGCACTGCTCGAGTCGTTCCTCGACGAGATCCACGTCGCGAAGGCGTTCAACGCCAATCACCAGATGCTGCTGGCCGAGAAGGCCCTCGAACTCGCCCGCGAGAACGAGGAGACGGAGAACCCCATCCGCCTGCTCTGTGTCGACTCGCTCACCGCCCACTTCCGCGCGGAGTACGTCGGCCGCGGCGAACTCGCCGAGCGCCAGCAGAAGCTGAACAAACATCTCCACGAACTCGACAAGGTCGGCAACCTCCACAACGTCGCCGTCCTCGTCACCAACCAGGTCGCCTCCAACCCCGACTCCTACTTCGGTGACCCGACCCAGCCCATCGGCGGCAACATCCTGGGCCACAAGTCCACGTTCCGCATCTACCTCCGCAAGTCCAAGGCCGACAAACGCATCGTCCGACTCGTCGACGCGCCGAACCTCGCCGACGGCGAGGCCGTGATGCGCGTGCAGGACGAGGGGCTCACGCCCGAGTGACGCCGTCGCGGCCGCCCGTGGCCGGGTCGTGAGGAATCGGCGGCGTGACTGGCCCCGTCACACTCCACCCTCCCCTACTCGTCGGCGTCGTGGGACGGCAATGCCGCGACGTCAGCCGTCGTCGCGTCGCGGTCGTCGGGGAGGCGCTCGATACAGTCGAAACAGAGGAAGAACTCCGAGCCATCGGCGAGTTCGAGGTCCATCCCGTCGGTTGATCCGTCGTTGCTGAACGACCAGAAATCACCGATGCCGCCGCCGATGCGAACGCGCCGACCGCAGCCATCGCAGGATTGGGACGCCATTGTCAGGGGTTGGGGGTCGAACGGTTTAGGCGGCGCGGCGAGCGGCGGCGCTACGGGGGGTCGTTCCAAGAACGCGACGGGTCGCTCAGTCGTCTTTGATCTCCTCGAACTGGTCGAGTAACGCCTCGGCGGAATCAGGCGAGTCGTAGCTCACGGTACCCGAAAACTGCTCGGGGCTCTCCTCGAACTCGGCATCCGACTGTGAGGTCAGTTGCTCGCGTCGTTCGTGTTCGCCCTCGTCATAGGCACCAAATGACATGGTATACATCAACTTAGGTACTGCCTATCATATACATGGCGGTTGTTTTCATCGGTTTCGTTACTGGTGGAACGACGGAACCCGGTGGCCCACCGCAGTACGTAAACACCCCGGCCCGCTTGGGTGTCCTGTGGCGAAGCCTCTCAGGTTCCGGTACGCACCCGGTTCGTGGTCCAAACCCCGGGTCCGCAACGAGCTACTCCAGGCCCTCGACGAAAACATCGGCGCGAAGATGCGCCAGCCGTGGTACAAACCACCCGACCCATACGAGGCGGTCCGGATGGAGATGGACAACGGCGACATCGCGCTGTTCTGCTGGGACGACGACGCCGGCTACTGGCTCGGCAACACCGAGACGCCCTCCACACTCTGGCGCACGGACAAAATCGGGCTTGCCGAGGCCCCGTACAAGCTGAAACGCTGGGCGGAACGGGAGCTACTGGCCCAACTCGAGGCGGAATCGCCGTGGCTCGAACCGTACCCGCATCTGGCGTGGTTCTTCCTGCCCGTGTTCCTCTCGAAGGACGGGCGGGAGACCACCCGCGAGTTCTTCGACGACCACGCCGCCGGCTTCCCGGACGCTGACCGCGACGAAGCACTCGACTTCTACGAGCAGCTGCTGTCGACCGGTGCCCTTGACGACTACCGCGAGACGATGGCCGGAAAGCTGGGGACCTCCGAAACCCTCGACCTGACACGGATGACGGCGACCATGGGCGAGTTCAACGCTGCCGCCATCCTGCTCGATGCGGGCTACGAGGTGGCGCCCGAGGCCGAGGTGGCGACCGGCCACTCCATCGACTATCAGGCGAGCCGACCTGCCGACGAGGAATCGACACTTGTCGAGGTGACGCGCCCGCTGGCACCGAAACACCGCGCAGCGGCCTCGCCGATCACCGCAATCCGGGAGACCGCCGAGACCAAATCGACCGGGCAACTCGAGGAACACGGCGGCGGCGTCACGCTGTTCGTCGACTGCTCGTCGTTCCCCGACGACGACTGGCGGGCCATCGCCGGCGAGCGGCCGGACGTTCGGCACCGGCCGGCCGTGGTGTTCCGACTGCGCCCCGACGGCCACGTGGAGGGGTACCGGAAGGGTGGCCTCCCGCTCGACCTCGACGCCGCCATCGAGTGGGTCGACTGAGTCGGCTGGTTCCGACTGTATCGACAGGGCGCTCGCTGGTTCGAGGGAGCGGGTCAGTACCATAAGCGGTTTCTTCGGGCGGTAGCGACGGAGACGCATGTCCATCGTCGCCGATCTCCACACACATACGACGGTTTCTGACGGGACCCTGGGCCTCGACCGGCTGGTGACGCTCGCCAGCGAGGGTGGCCTCGAGGCGGTTGCCGTCACCGACCACGACCGCTACCATCCCGACATCTCTCACCCCGTGGAGCGCCGGAGCGGCGTCACCGTCGTCCGCGGCATCGAACTCCGCGTGGAGGCCGGTGACCAGCGCCTCGACCTGCTCGGCTACGGCCTGGAGCCGACCCCAGAGCTCACGGCGGCGGTCGAGCGCATCCAGCAAAACCGAATCGACAGGGGTCGCCGCATCATCGAGAACGTCGAGAGCCACCTTGGCGTAGACCTCGACGTGGAACCCCGCGAGGGGCTCGGCCGGCCACACATCGCCCGCGCCGTCGTCGGGAGCGACGCCGCGTACGACGAGTTCGGCGCGGTGTTTGCTGACCTCATCGGCGACGACGGCCCGTGTTACGTCGCCCGGGACATCCCCGACTTCGAGACGGGTCGGGAGCTCCTGGACGAGGCCTGCGCCCTCGTCGGGCTTGCCCACCCGTTGCGCTACGACGACCCCGAGGCCGCGCTCGTGCGGACCGCAGAACTGGACGCGGTGGAACGATACTACCCCTACGAGCGGCCAGTCTCTCCCGACGACGACGATGCACGTTCACTCGGGCCCGTGGAGACCGCCATCGCGGAACACGACCTCCTGCCGACCGGCGGCAGCGACGCCCACGAGGCGGAGATCTCCACTGGCGGCCTACCGGAGCAGGCCTGGGAGCGCGTGCGCCAGCACCTGCCCGAGCCGGTGGAGGTGCCGTAGCGTGGCGGGGTGGCGCCACCGCGATAAGGAGAAGGGCTTTACTTCGAGACCCCGCTACAGCACGCCGTGAGCGAGCACCTCCTCGGCGAGATGCCCGGCTGGCTCCAGTCGATGCTCACCTCGGAGTGGGCGCTGCTGGTGCTGCTGGGCGTCTTCGTGCTGGAGGGTGCGATGTTGATGTACTTCGTCCCGAGTGAGCTGCTGGTCCCGGGCTCGCTCCTGCTGCTTGGCCACGGCCCGGAACAGCTGCTCTCCGTCCTCGGCGTCGCGGTGCTCGGCGCCACCACCGGCCAGTTTGCGCTGTTCCGCGTCGCCAAGCAGGGCGGTCGGGAGTACCTGCTGCAGAAACGCTGGTTTCGCGTGAGCGACCGCGCGCTGACACGGTTCGACAGCTGGTTCGAGCAGTGGGGCCCGATTGCCGTGACGGGGAGCAACGCGATGTTGTTCACCCGCGGGATGGTGACGGTGCCGGCCGGGCTGGCCCGGATGGACGACAAGCGGTTCGTGGTGCTCTCGGCAGTCGGGACACTCCTGTTCGAGACGGCACTCGCGGCGCTGTACGTGTTCGGCGTCGACCTGCTCTGGTAACCGGTACGAACCCGAAGAACTGCGACGGGGCGGTCAGTTATCCGCGCGGTCGATCTCGGTCCGGTCGCGGAGCGCCTGCAGACTCTCGTCGTCAGTGAGCTCCTCGACGCGCTCCTGGAAGTGGCGTTCACAGAGGCCCACCTTGACTCCTTCCGTGGCCGCTGCGTAGACCGCGTCGTCCTCGCAGTAGTGACATTTCATATCTGTTTGTACGCCGCCCAGCGGGTTAAGAATGCGGATAACGGCCCGACGCGAGGAGGTGTAGACTAATGGGAGGCCCAACGCGATCAGACATGAACTGCAGGGGAGGTCCAACGCGAGGCGGTGAGAACTGCGGGTGAGGCCCGACGTGGCACGGCGTCCCGGTGAACGAGACGCGGTCAGTGCCGAATCTACCGGTCGCTGCAAGCGACGCGGTTTTCCGAACGGCCGCCAAGCCCCCGGTATGGACCGCTCGCATCCCGACTCGTCGTTCAACCGCGACGACGCCCGCCGCCCGCGGCGCCTGCGCGCCGACGGGGTCCGGTCGCTCGTCAGCGAGACGTCGCTCTCGGCCTCGGACCTCATCGCACCGGTGTTCGTCGACGCCACCACGACGGAGCGCCAGCCCATCGAGTCGATGCCCGGCCACGAACGCGTCCCCATTTCGGACGTCGTCGCCCGCGTCGAGGCGGTGCTCGAAACGGGCGTCGAGGCCGTCCTGCTGTTCGGCATTCCCGAGTCCAAGGACGAGCGGGGCAGCCGCGCCTACGCCGCGGATGGCGTCGTCCAGGAGGCCGTCCGCCGCGTGACCAGTGAAACTGATGCCTACGTCATCACGGACGTCTGTCTCTGTGAGTACACCGACCACGGCCACTGCGGAATAGTCGAACACGGTGCCCGAACCGACCGCACCGAATCGGCCCACGGCCGCAGCGGCCCCGACCTGACCGTCCGGAACGACGAGAGTCTGGACCTGCTTGCCAAGACGGCCGTCTCCCACGCCGAGGCCGGTGCGGACATGGTCGCGCCCTCGGCGAGTCTCGACGGGATGGTCGGCGCGATTCGGCAGGCGCTTGACGAGGATGGGTTCGAGCACCTGCCCATCATGTCCTACGCCGCGAAGTACGAGTCGGCGTTCTACGGCCCGTTCCGCGACGCCGCCGACGGCGCACCGGCCTTCGGGGACCGCCGGCACTACCAGATGGACCCCGCGAACGCGCGGGAGGCCCGCCGGGAGGTGGAACTGGACGTTGCGGAGGGGGCCGACGTGCTGATGGTCAAGCCCGCGCTCCCGTATCTGGACGTTGTTGCTGCTGTCCGGCGGGAGCAGGACCACCCCGTTGCAGCGTACAACGTTTCCGGGGAGTACGCGATGCTGCACGCCGCTTCGGAGAAGGGGTGGCTGGATTTGGAGGCGGTTGCGTTCGAGTCGCTTCTGAGTATCAAGCGTGCGGGCGCGGACCTGATTCTGACGTACTTTGCCGAGGACGTGGCTGATTCGTTGTAGGTGGGTGTTGGTGGTGACGGCGTTTTGGGTTCTTTAGTGGGAGTAGTGACCAGCGACCGCACCGCGAACGGCACCGCGGAGTTCCCCTGACCAATTGTACCGCCGACCGCCCCACGGCCACAAGGCCTCCCCAGCCGGCTCGCTCAGGCTTCACCTTCGCGAGCCCCTCACGCTGAGTCGCGCCACAGGGGCGCTCCCGCTTCGCGCCACAGCCGCCGCGGTCGCGGTGCCGTTGGCAGCGCGCGCTCGCCGTCGTCGCGAGGCGGGCGAGAGCCGGAGGCTCTCGCTGCTTCCCGCTCGCGTTCGCTCGCGGGAACGCGCGGAGGGGTGGGGAGCCCATGCTGCGCCGGGCTTAGTGCCCGGCGCTCTGCGGTCGGGTGGGATTGAAAGGGGCTGGCCGGCGGGCGACGCAAGCACCGCAGAAGGGAACGAAGTGACTGACGAGGAGCGCTGCGAGGCCCCCGAGCCCGCCGGCCAGGGGCTTTCACGGTGTTGGTGTCTACTACTTTCGAGCAGTACCGAGCGTTGTCGAGAACGAATCACCAAACCACGAAGCCCCGATATAATCGACCGAACCCGACAGCTTCTTTCGCCGCCCGCGAACACGCCCATCCATGACCCACGAGCGCTCCGGCGAACTCTACGACCGCGCGCTATCCGTCATGCCCGGCGGCGTCAACTCCTCGGTCCGGGCGGCCATCGAGCCGTACCCCCCATTCGCGGAACGGGGCGAGGCCGGCCACCTCATCGACGCCGACGGCAACCGCTACATCGACTGGGTGATGGGCCTCGGCCCCCTCCTCCTGGGCCACGACCTGCCTGACCCCGTCCAGGCCGCGATTCAGCGCCACGCCAGCGAGGGGCCGATGTACGGAATGCCCACGGAGGTCGAAGTGGAACACGCCGAGTTCGTCTCCCGCCACGTGCCCAGCGTCGAGATGGTCCGGTTCGTCAACTCCGGGACGGAGGCGACCGTCTCCGCGACACGCCTCGCGCGGGGCTACACCGGGCGGGACAAGATCGTCGTCATGCAGGGCTCCTACCACGGTGCCAACGACTCCACGCTGGTCGAGGGCGACGCCGCGGAGCCAACCCCCTCCTCGGACGGTATCCCCGCGGCGTTCGCCGAGCACACCATCCCGGTGCCGTTCAACGACCCCGAAGCCGCCAACGAGGCGTTCGCGGAGCACGGCGACGACATCGCCGCGGTCCTCGTCGAGCCGATTCTCGCCAACCGCGGCATCGTCCTTCCCGTCGACGGCTACCACGAGACGCTACGTGACCTCTGTGACCACTACGGCTCGCTGCTCATCTGGGACGAGGTCATCACGGGATTCCGGGTCGGCGGCCTCCAGTGCGCCCAGGGGAAGTTCGACATCGAACCCGACGTCACCACGTTCGGCAAGATCATCGGCGGCGGCTTCCCCGTCGGCGCAATCGGCGGCGCCGAGGAGATCATCAGCCAGTTCACCCCCTCGGGCGACGTGTTCCAGGCCGGCACGTTCTCTGGCCACCCGGTCACGATGGCTGCGGGGCTGGAAACGCTGCGCTTTGCCGCCGAGAACGACGTGTACGAGCACGTCAACAGCCTCGGCGAACAGCTCCGGACCGGGCTCACCGATATCCTGGCCGAGCAGGCGCCGAACTACACCGTCGTCGGCACCGACTCGCTGTTCAAAGTCGTCTTCACCCGCGACGGGCCGAGCGACCTCACGGGGCAGTGTACAGGTGGCTGCCAGCAGGACGAGGACTGCCCGCGGTTCGACTACTGCCCGAAGACCGGCGCGGACGTCGCCGCCGCCGAAACCGACCGCTGGCGGCGGCTGTTCTGGCCGGCGATGAAGGAACAGGGCGTGTTCCTCTCCCAGAACCAGTTCGAGTCGCAGTTCGTCTCCTACGGTCACACCGAGGAGGACGTGAAGGAGACGTTAGCGGCGTACGAGCAGGCGCTGTAGACCCCGCCCCCTCGGCGCAGTCTCAGTAGCCCACGAACGCACCCCTTTTCCCCACTGCACCCCCACGTCCAGCCATGAGCACCGACAGGACCCTCCGCCTCGCCACGCGTGGGTCCGACCTTGCAATGCGACAGGCCGCCCTCGTGCAGGAGCGGGTCGGCACCCGTCGGCGGCCGGTCGAACTCGTCGAGGTCGAAACCGAGGGCGACCGGATTCGGGACGAACTCATACACCGCCTCGGCCGCATCGGGGCGTTCGTCCATGCGCTGGACCAGGAGGTCGTCGACGGCGACTGCGACGCCGCGGTCCACTCGATGAAGGACATGCCGACCGAGTTCGCCGATGGACTCGTCATCGCGGGCGTTCCCGAACGCGCACCGGCCGGGGACGTGCTGGTGACGGCGGACGGCACGGAGCTCGAAAACCTTCGTGAGGGCGCCGTGGTCGGCACCTCGTCGCTCCGGCGGACCGCACAGTTACTGAACGCCCGGCCGGACCTCGACGTGCGACCGCTGCGGGGGAACGTCGACACCCGCATCGAGAAGCTGCTCGCCCCCGACCTCCAGCGCGAGCACGAGCGCCGCCTGGTAGCGGCGGCCGACGACGGCACGGAGATGCAGGAGTACAACCTCGACCCCGAGGGCGTCCTGGAGGACGAGAACGAAGCCCTCGAAACCGAGGAGTACGAGATGAGCGTCGAGGCGTGGTTCGACGAGCTCTCGGAACTCGAACGGAACGCGATGGGCCAGGCACCCGACCACGAGTTCGACGCCATCGTGCTGGCCGAGGCCGGCCTCCAGCGCATCGGCCTGGAGCACGCCGTCGGAACATGTCAGCTCCCGCGGGACCAGTTCGTCCCCGCGCCGGCCCAGGGCGCCATCGCGGTCACCGCCGTCGAGGAGGACATCGTCGCCCGCCTGCGGTCGAAACTCGACCACCCGCCCGCGCGGGTCGCGACCACAGTCGAGCGGACCATCCTCGCGGAACTCGGCGGCGGCTGTGTCGCCCCGCTGGGCATCCATGCCACCGTCCAGGGCGAGCACGTCAGCGTCCGCGCACAGGTGCTCTCGACCGACGGTACCGAGGTCGTCGAGGAGTCGCGTGACGTCCCCGTCGAGCACCACGTCTCCGCCGCCGAGCAGTTCGCCGCGGACCTCGCGGACCGTGGCGCGACGGAGCTGGTCGAGGCCGCCCGCGAGGAACGCGACGAGTAACCGGAGGAATCACGCATGACACAGGAGGTCCGCGCGGCTGTCTTCCGCCCTGACGACGGCCGCCTTGACGCCGCCGCCGAACTGCTCGATTCGCTCGGCGCGACGCCCGTTCCGGACCCGATGCTGGCCATCGAACCGACGGGCGAGTGGCCGCCAGACGCTGATTTCGTCGTCCTCACGTCGTCCACCGGGGTCGATATCCTGGCCGGCGCAGGCTGGGAGCCCGGTGACGCGACCCTCTGCTGTATCGGCCCGTCCACGGCCAAGGCCGCCCGCGACGCGGGATGGACCGTCGACCGGGTGCCCGCAGCGTACGACTCGGCGGGGATGGTCGCGGAGCTATCCGACGATGTGGACGGCGAATCCGTCGCCGTCGCGCGATCGGCCCACGGAAGCGAGACGCTGCTTTCCGGCCTCCGTGAGGCCGGCGCCGAGGTGACCGAGACCGTGCTCTACCGGCTCACGCGGCCGGGAGATTCCGGAACCTCGGTGGCGATGGCTGCCGAGGGCAATCTCGATGCGGCGCTGTTCACGTCTTCGCGCACCGTCGAGGGGTTTCTGGCGGCCGCCGCGGAACGCGGCATCCGGGCGGCGGCGATTGCCGGCCTCCAGGACGCTGTCGTCGGCGCCATCGCCGAGGGGCCGGCGGAAACTGCTCGCGAGCACGGTATCGAGGTGGATGTCGTCCCGCAGGAGGCGGATTTCGAGCTGTTGGCTGCGGAGGTCGTCGAGGCGGCAGCCCCGAGCTACCGTTCCTAGCTAGGGGGAATGGTCGCGGTGAATCTGCTCCCCCGCTTCCTGCAGGACGTCCCGGAGCACCGCAGTTTCGGACCGCCCAGCGTCGAACACCTCCGTGGAGGCGAGCAGTCCGCTCCCATTCCGGAGTTCTGCGGCGCGCTCCCCGGAGACGCTGTAGGCGACGGCCCCCAACCGGGCGATGTCGATGCCGCCGGCACACATCGGGCAGGGCTCGGTGGAGGTGTACATCATCAGCTCCGCGGCATCGTCGCGCTCGCTCGCGGCCCGTCGCGCGAGCGTGAGCTCGGGGTGGCGTGCGATGTCGTCCTCGCTGCTGACGGCGTTGCGCGCCTCCAGCACGATCTCGTCGTCTTTGACGAGCACGGAGCCGTACGGGCCATCGCCGCGTTCAGCTGCCTCGCGAGCCAGCTCGAGTGCGCGCTTCATGTGGGACTCGTGGTCGAACGAATCGAACTCCATACCGCTGTGTGAGGCGGAGAGTCCGTATTTCCTCCGGGTGGGAGCTCTTTCACTGACGACTGGTCAGGCTGGAGCGTTGAGCCACACCGCCGTTCTCCGGTACAGCGTACACCGCTCCCGGGGATATAAACCTTCAACCGCTATATCAAATCAGTTGCGGTCGGCCGTGGGTGACAGATAGTCCTGGGCTCGACCTCCGCGGTGACGTCTCCCGGTCGACCAGCAAATCACGGATGGTACTACCATGAACTGCGGTGAGAAATCCGAGGACGACGATGCCGAACAGGTTTAGAACAGCCGCGCGCCCCTTGAGCGTCAGCGGCGAAGGCCACGAGACCGACCGCGTTCATCGCCGCGACCGCGAGGCCGGTCTCGCATTACTCGCTCGTGTCCGTGTCGGAAATGCGGCGGATGCGCTCGACGCCGTTGACCTCGTGAATCGTTTCAGCCACGGGTTCGGGCACCAGCGACTCCCAGTCGCCGCCGGTGATGAGACGGTCACGGATTTCGGTCCCCTCGAGCACGTCGCGCTG
>CAYXXM010000056.1:0-10364 GCA_964469085.1 uncultured Haloferacaceae archaeon | reverse complement strand
GGATCTTCCAGACACTCGTCGAGGCGGACGAGCCGCTCAACGTCAGTGAACTGTGTGACCGCGTCGACCTCGGAACGAATCTGGTTTCGCATCACCTCCAGTGTCTCAAGAACTGCCAGCTGGTCGCCGCGGAACGCGACGGCCGCAAGAAGTACTACGAGGTCAGTCGGCCGGAAGCCGTCGAAATGCTCTCACTGGCCGATGACTGTATTCGCCAGAACATCGAGAGTGTCCTCGGGTGCGAGGTCGTTACCGAGACTGCGACCGATGAGCAGTGACGCTGACTCGTGGCTCCCGTATGCGGGAGTCGGTGGCGCCGTCGCGTGCTGTCTCGGCATCGAGGTGCTTGGTGGTGCAGTGGTGCTTGGTGGCCTTGCGACCACCATCGGTCTCTCGACGGGCGTGACGTATCTGGCGGTTGTCGGACTGGGCGGGTTGGTCGCCCTGGGAATCGCTGCTGGTTATCACCACCTTGGGGAGGTGAACGATGGACTCCTCGGTTGATGGATCCCCGTGGGGGCTCCTCGGACTTGTGGGGACACTCAGTCTCTGTTGTATCGGCACGGCGAGTCTCGCAGGCGGGCCCGCAATTGCTGGAGGGTCAGCCGCCGGCGCAACTACTATCAACGGTGCTGCGGGGGACTCGGTGGTATCCTCGTGACCGCACTCGCCACTGCGTTGCCGCGATTCGCTATCGGGCTGTTCTCCGTCGGAGGGGACGCATTTCCTGGCGGTCAACCTAAGAGGGACAGGAGTGCGCGTCCTGCGGCGTCTCGACGGACAAGCCGTTGTGGCTCTGTGAACACTCCTGTCCTGCCTGCGGGTTCGAGGCGGACAGGGACCCGAACGCGGCGTGGAACATTCTTTCTCGCGATTTCGAAGCTGTGGGAGTGGGATACTCCGAACCACCGTCACCAGAAATCTCCGATTTCTGGTTGGCGAACGAATCGTTCCGCGATTCGTCAACGCCTGTGGAGACTGCGCTCCCTGCGGATACGTCCGTATCTACGAAGCGCGTCGTTGAAGCAGGAAGTCCCCCCTCGTGAAGTGAACGGCGCCAGCCGTGAGCGAATAGGGTAGTTCACCGGAAGTAGAGATACACGAGAAGCGCCAGCGCTCCGGGAAGGATGCGAATCGAAGTGGGGAATCCCTGCATCGCAACATCCTCCGTGAGTGCGAGCGCGACGAGTCCCGGAACACTCCCTGCGAGAAGCAACCCTGCGATAGCGAATCCAAAGAGTGCGGCAACATCTTTGTCCGTTCCTGCACGAACCGAGTCTCGATAGACCAGAACTCCGGCCAGGAGGGCCACCATGGGAAGGAGAACCGAGACGAGCATGGAGGCACGTATACCCGCGTACAGGATCATCATGCTAATAGGCTACCAACGTCTTCAAAAACGTTCCGACGGACCGTTTGTACTCTCCCTGAATACGGGACGACGTCTGCATCGAGATTGGCCCGGAGAATTCTCGGTCGGATGATGGGTTGGACGCGAATCACCGTGTTGCACGCAAAACAGCGTGGGCGGGTCGATGAGTTCCAGTCTACCGGTGGTAGAGACGAGTTGTTCTCGGGAGATGCCGTCGCTGTCGGTACCGGCAGTTGCTGAAGAGGCAGAACTGTGGCATCCATTGCTCCACTGGAGATGCGGTACGGGAGTCGTATCATCGCGTTGTGGCGAGCGTTCTGATGGATGAGTGCGTTGTTTTGCAGTCGCCATCACCGTCGATTCGCGGTAGTGAACGAGGAGCGCATCGGCGATGGCTGTCGCTCGCGTGGTCTGAGAAAACAGTAACGGAGATCGCGAGCCAGTGAGGCCCGAGATGTCGACCCGGAAAGTGGGTAAGTGGGGTGGGGTGAGTGCCGGAATGCTCCGGGTCAGTCCGTTACTGCTGTATCTAAATGAACAACCCTGTCGGCCATGTGGTTATCGGCTATTTGGATAGCTGACAATCCCCGATGGGACTATATTGATAGCCCCTGCCGGTCTCTCCCGTCGCGGCGCGTTACGGGCGGAAGTGGCAGGCGACTCGGCGGTTGTCTCCGTCACGGAGTTCCGGGTCCTCGGTTACACAGCGTGCGGCCTCGTCCTCGTCGAGACGCTCCCGGAGGTGACAGCGCGGGTGGAAGCTGCAGCCGGCCGGCGGGCTCGCCGGATCCGGCGGTGACCCCGGAAGCTGAATCCGGTCGTCGAGCTGGGGGTCCGTCGTCACCCGGGGCACGCTGGACAGCAGCGCTTCCGTGTAGGGGTGCTGGGGCTCGGCGAATATCTCCTCGACGGGACCGACCTCGACGAGTTCCCCGAGATACATCACTGCCACACGGTCGGCGATCTGTCGCACGACGCTCATGTCGTGACTGATGAGCAGATACGTCAGGCCGAACTCGGCCTGGAGGCGTTCGAGCAGCGCGAGCACCCCGGCCTGGATACTCACGTCCAGGGCGCTCACGGGTTCGTCGGCGACGACCAGCGACGGGTTGAGCGCGAGTGCCCGGGCGATGCCGACCCGCTGGCGCTGGCCGCCGGAGAGTTCGTGCGGGAACACCCCGTACAGGTCGTCGCCACTGAGTCCGACTGTGTCGAGCAGTTCCCGGACGTACGCGTCGCGCTCGTCCTCGCGCTCGCCGTGGATGACCAGCGGTTCAGCGACGATGCGGCCCACGGTCATCCGCTCGTTCAGGGTCGAAAACGGGTCCTGGAACATCATCTGGACCTCTCGGCGGAACGCCTTGTCCACGTTGCCGCCGACAGCGTCCCCGCGGAACCGGATCTCACCGCCGGTCGGGTCGTTCAGGCCGATGAGCGTCTCGGCCATCGTCGACTTTCCGCAGCCCGATTCCCCGACCACAGCCAGCGTCTCGCCACGCCAGAGGTCGAAGCTCACGCCGTCGACTGCCTGGACTGCGCCGTGTTGGCGTCCGAGAATCCCCGAGCGGACCGGGTAGTGTTTCCGCAGATCCCGGACCGAGAGAATCGGTTCCTCCCCGGTGCCGGTCCACTCGCCGGCGTCGGACATCCCGCTGTCGTCCGCACGGTCGCCGACGGTCGAGTCGCTCATCGCTCCACCTCCGTCCCGACGCCGTCCGGCCCGCTGTCGGATTCGCTCGCCGTCTCTCGGCGTTCGAGCACCTCCGTGCGGTCGAACTCCGCTGGCCCGTCGTACGCCTCGGTGTACGCGTAGCAGTCGGCCTCCTGGCCGTCGGGAAACACCGCCGTTGGCGGGCGGTCGCCGTCACACAGCCCGGCGTCGGCGACCGCACAGCGCGGGTGGAACCGACAGCCTGCCGGCGGGTCAGCAAGCTTCGGCGGCGAGCCCGGAATGGCCTCCGGGTTCGACGTCGCGTCCACGTCGGGGATGCTGTCCAGGAACGCCCGCGTGTAGGGATGTTTCGGCGCCGTGAGCAGCTGTCGACGGGTCCCGCGCTCGGCGACGCGACCGGCGTACAGCACTAGCAATCGCTCACAGAGCTGGGAGACCACCCCCAAGTCGTGGCTGATGAGGATGAGCGCCATCTCCCGCTCCGCGACGAGGTCGCGGAACAGGTCGATGATGCCGGCCTGGATGCTGACGTCCAGTCCCGTCGTGGGCTCGTCGGCGATGAGGAGCTCCGGTTCGCCCGCGAGCGCCATCGCGATCATCGCCCGCTGGGCCATCCCGCCGGAGTACTCGTGGGGGTAGTCGTCGATGCGGCTCTCGGGGTCGCCGATGCCGACTTCCGCAAGCAAATCGACGGCCTCCGCGCGGGCGGCGGCGGCCGAGAGGTCGCGGTGGGCCGTGACCGCCTCGATAATCTGCTCGCCGACAGTGTAGGTCGGGTCGAACGCGGCCTCGGCATTCTGGAACACCATCGCGATTTCGGCGCCCCGCACCGAGCGGAGTTCGCGGTTGCTCGCGCCGACGAGGTCGCTGCCCTTCCACCGCACCGCGCCGGCGTCGATGCGCCCCGGCTCGTCGATGAGGCCGACCAGCGAGCGCACGGAGACGGATTTCCCCGACCCCGACTCGCCGACGATGCCCAGGGTTTCGCCGGCTTCGAGCTGGTAGCTCACCCCGTCGACTGCCGAGACGACGGGGTCGGTGTAGAACCGGGTCGTGAGATTCTCGACGGCCAGCAGTGGCTCGTCGCCGGGGGCCCGCGACGCGCCGTCGGTGCCGCTATCGCGTGCACCGGCAGCCGGGTCGCTACGCGCCGCGTCGGTTCGGTCGGCACCGGCTGCCCGTGCCGGCGTCCCGTCGTCAGAGTGGGTTGAGTCAGTCATCGGTTCGGGTCAGACCGGGGGTCGAGCACGTCTCGCAGGCCGTCCCCGAGCAGGTTGAACCCCAGGACGGAGGCGACGATGGCCAGTCCGGGGAAGACGCTGTACCACCATTCGCCGCTGTTGATGTACCCCTTCGCGACGCGGAGCATCGACCCCCAGGATGGCCGGGGTGGGGGGACCCCGACGCCGAGGAAGGAGAGCGAGGATTCGAGGATGATGGCCAGCGCCGCCGTTATCGTCGCCTGCACCAGAATCGCCGAGATGCAGAACGGCAGCACGTGCACCAGGAGGATGCGGGTGTTCGAGGCGCCCAGCGACCGGGCCACCCGGACGTGCTCCTCCTGGGCGACGGAGACAGCGCTCCCCCGGGTGATGCGGGCGAACTGCGGGATGAAGACGATGCCCAGCGCGAGGACGATATTGGTCAGCGACTGGCCGAACACCGCGACCAGCGTCAGCCCCAGCAGGATGGTGGGGAACGCGAAGATGGCGTCCATCAGCCGCATGAGCACGTCGTCGGTCCGGCCGCCGGCGTAGCCCGCGACCAGGCCGATGGGGACGCCGACGACCATCGCCACGAGCGGGGTGGCGACGGCGACCTGGACGGCGATGCGCGCGCCGAGTAGTGTCCGCGAGAGCATGTCCCGGCCGTAGCGGTCGGTCCCGAACGGGTGGTCGGCGCTGGGTGGCTGGAGTTTGTTCGGGACGTCCACGGCGGCCGGGTCGTACGGCGCGAGTATCGGCGCCAGCACCGCGACCAGGACGAACGCGCTCATGACGACCAGTCCCGCGACGGCGAGCCGGTTCCGCCGGAACCGGGCGGCGAACGCCTTCGACCGGCGGATGAACGGCGGCTGACCCGAGCTGGCGTCGTCGGAGCCGCCGGCCAGGTCGTCGACGGCGGCGGGGCCACCGTCGGTCGCCGTCCCTTCGTCGACGGCGCTTGGGCCATCGTCTGTCGCCGTCCCTTCGTTGACGGCGGGGGAGCCTCCGTCGGTCGCCCTCCAGTCCGACTCGCGCTCGCTCATTGCCCACCTCGCAGTTTCGGGTTCAGGTAGAAGTACGTCGTGTCCACGAGCAGGTTGACGACCACGAAGAAGGTCGTGTAGACGAGCACCACCCCCTGGAGGGTGATGTAGTCGCGACTCGAGATGGCGCCGATGAGCAGCCGACCCATCCCGGGGATGGAGAACACAACCTCGATGACGATGGAGCCGCCGAGCAGATAGCCGAACTGCATCCCGATGACGGTGATCACCGGGATGAAGGCGTTCTTCATCGCGTGCACGAGCACCACCGGCTCGCTCACGCCCTTCATCCGCACGGCGTCGAGGTAGTCCTCGTGGAGCTCCTCCAGCAGTTCCGAGCGCAGCATCCGCGTGACGATGGCGGCCATCGCCGTCCCCAGCGTGAGTCCCGGAAGGACGAGATAGCGAAGCCCCTCGACCGGCCGCTCCAGCGGGGAGACGTAGCCCGCGACGGGGAGCCAGTCGAAGTTGACGCCGAACAGGAGCAGGAGCACGATACCGAGCCAGAAGTTCGGGATGGAGACTCCGAGGAGGCCGAACGTCAGCCCGACCGAATCCCACTTCGTCCCGCGCTTGATGGCGCTGAGCATCCCCGCGGGAATCGCCACCAGCAGCGAGACGGTCAGGCCGGCGAGCGTGACGAACAGCGTCGTCGGCAGCCGGGCGGCGATGGCGTCGCTCACCTGCTGGTCGGTGGTGTACGAGCGGCCGAGGTCGCCCCGAAGGACGTCGGTGATGTAGTCCAGATACTGGATGGGCAGGGGCTTGTGCAGGCCCAGTTCGCGACGCACCGCGTCGAGGCGTGCGGGGTCGGCGTCGGCGCCCAGCATCACCACTGCGGGGTCGCCGGGGACCATCCGCACCAGCCCGAAGACGATAATCGACACCAGCGCGAGCACCGGCACCGCCCAGAGCAGCCGCCTGATGAGGAACTCCTGAACGCGTGAGACCATTTACACGGGCAGGCTCACTCCCCTTTCCACATCGTCCAGTAGCGTGTGTAGGGCAGCAGCCACGGCTGGTTCCCGTTGACGTTGGCCCGGAGCCCGACGAGGTCGTCGGTTCGGGCGATGGATATCCACGGCACGTTCTTGTTCACCAGCGCCTGGAACTCGGTGTAGATATCGACGCGGGCCTGCTGGTCGGTCTCGCT
This sequence comes from uncultured Haloferacaceae archaeon, assembly GCA_964469085.1. GTDB lineage: Archaea > Halobacteriota > Halobacteria > Halobacteriales > Haloferacaceae > Halolamina. Next base: position 3,919 of record CAYXXM010000056.1, on the reverse strand, counting down.
GCGGCCCTGGGCCACGAGGTCGTACATCCGCTGGGCGTCCGGCTGCTCCTCGCCGTACTTGTTCCACTGGTTGGTCGACGGGTGGATGAACCCGTAGTAGTGGCGGTCCGGGTCGATCTTGAACGGCACCGAGAACGCCATCGCGCCGAAGTTCGCATTGATGAAGTCCGAGAGCTGAGTCCCCCACTCGAGAATCTCCACCTCGGCGTCGATGCCGGCCTCTGCGAGCTGGGCGACCAGCAGGTTCGCGGTGGTCTCCATGATGGTGTAGCGGGTGTTGGCCTTGATCGTTAGCGTCTCGCCCGCCAGGGGGTTGCCGGCGTCGTCGAGAATCTGCTGGGCTTTCTCGATGTCCTGTCGCCGTTTGGCGTCCCCGAGGTCGTAGTTCCAGACGCTCTCCGTGGAGTAGGGCTGCCACGCGGCGGTCCCGTAGCCCGAGACGCCGGCGTCGACGATGGCGTCGCGGTCGACCGCGTGGGCCACCGCGCGACGCACCGCGGGCTCGTCCCACGGCGGTTCGCTACAGTTGATGTGGACCTGGGCCCAGCCGGTCGCTTTCTGGCGGCTCAGCTTCGTCTCGTCGTCGTCCTGGATGGTCGCCGCGTCCTTGCCGAGCACGGCACGGGCCATGTCGATGTCGCCGCTGCGGAGCGCCGCGACCCGCGAATCGGCGTCGGGAATCGGCCGAACCTCGACGGCATCGAGCAGCGGCACGTTGTCCTCGCGGTACGCCTCGAAGGCGTCCATGCGCAGGAAGTCGCCCTGCTCGTGTTCGCCGAACTGGAACGGTCCGGTGCCGACGGGTTCCTGGAACGCGCCGAGTTCGCCGCCTTGGTCCGCGACGGCCTCCTCGGGGATGACGACCCACGGGACCCGGCCGAGGAAGTTGAAGAAGGGCGCGAACGTCTGGCTCAGCGTGAACGTCACCTCGTACTCGCCGGTCGCCTCGACGGACTCGACGGCGGCGAGGTCGCCGCCCTTCGCGCCCTCCTGGTTCATCCGCCGGAACGAGTAGACGACGTCCTCGGCGACCATCTCCCGGCTGGTGGGCGGGTGGAACTGGACTCCCTGCTTCAGCGTGAACGTGTAGGTCGTGCCGCCGTCGCCGATGCGCCAGTCATCGGCGAGTCGCGCCGCTGGCGCGCCGTCCTCGAAGGTGATGAGCGTCTCGCAGATGTTGTAGTTCACCACCCACGAGACGACGCTGGAGGTGACGTGGGGGTCGAGACCGGTCAACGCCGACTCGTAGCCCACGGACAGCGTTCCACCCGTCCGGACCTCCGGGGTCGAGGTCGGTTCCTCCGTGGGCGTCGCCGTCGGCACCGGCGTGTCCGTCCCTGCGGCAGTCGGCGTTCCCTCGTCGTCGCCGCCGGCACAGCCAGCCAGTGCGGTGGCTGCCGCACTGCCGGCGAACGCGAGGAAGCCCCGCCGACTCTCCGACCGTTGCCGTTCGTTAGACATGCTAACGCAATAGGAACTCCCCCTGATAAGTGTTGCTTGAATCGACCGGTGTCAGGCGATTTCGTGTAAAAATGTCGGACTGTTCGACCCGTAACTCCACGCGCACCTCGGCCAAGCGTTAACTCCGGGTAGCCCCGTGTCACGGCTATGTCCAACGTGACCGAGCGACCCGGCCCGTACGTCGGCGGCGAGCGCGTTGCCGGCGGCGAGACGCTGACCACGCGGAACCCGGCGACGGGCGAGGCCATCGCGACGGTCGAAACGGCCGACGCGGGGGTCGTCGACGACGCCGTCGCCGCCGCGCGCGACGCGTTCCCCGACTGGCGCGACACCGACCCCGACGAGCGCGGGCGCATCGTCTACCGCATCGGCCACCTGGTCCGCGAGCACCGCGAGGCCCTCGCGGCCCTGGAGAGCCGCGACCAGGGCAAGCCACGGTCGCAGGCCCACAGCGACATGGGCGGGGCCGCGCGCTACTTCGAGTACTACGCTGGCGCTGCCGACAAACTGGAGGGCCGCTCGGTCCCCGTCGGGACCCGCGGCGTGGACTACACGATTCGGGAACCCTACGGCGTGAGCGCGCAGGTGACGCCGTGGAACTTCCCCGGGAACCTCTTCGCCCGCGGTGTCGCGCCCGCGCTCGTCGCGGGCAACACCGTCGTCGTCAAGCCGGCGCCGCAGACGCCGCTCTCCTCGCTCAGGCTCGCCGAGCTGTGCACCGAGGCCGGCGTGCCGGACGGCGTGGTCAACGTCGTCCCCGGCGCTGGCGATACCGGCGAGATGCTCGTCGGCCACGACGGTGTGGACCAGGTCACCTTCACCGGCTCGGTACCGACAGGCCAGGCCATCATGCGCGAGTCCGCGAGCCACGTCCGGCCCGTGACGCTCGAACTCGGGGGGAAGAACCCCGCACTCGTCTACCCCGACGCGGATGTCGAGGCCGCCGCCGACGAGATCGCGACGGGTATCTTCACCAACGCCGGGCAGGTCTGCTCGGCGGCGGACCGCGCGGTGGTCCACGAATCCATCGTCGACGAGTTCCTCGATGCCGTCGTCGCGCGCGCCGAGGATTACGAACTCGGGCCGAACGCGGACATGGGGCCGCTCTGCTCGCGGGACCAGTTCGAACGGGTGGCGGAGTACATCGACGTGGGGCAGAACGAGGGGGCGCGCCTCGTCACCGGCGGCGGCACGCCCGACGCGGAACCGGGCGGCAGCAAGGGGCGAGGCTCCTCTGGCAACCGGACGCAGTCCGGTGACGACGCGGACGGCGGGTTCTACGTCGAGCCGACCGTCTTCGCCGACGTCGACCCGGAGATGCGCATCGCCCAGGAGGAAATCTTCGGCCCAGTGTTGACGGTGTTGACGTTCTCGGACACCGAGGAGGCCGTCGAGATCGCCAACGGCACGGAGTACGGCCTCACCGCGGGCGTGTTCACGAGTGACGTTTCCCGCGCGCACACGCTCGCCCGGAGGCTTGAGGCGGGCAACGTCTACGTCAACGGCTGGTTCGGCGACACGAACCAGACGCCGTTCGGCGGCTACGGCAAATCCGGGGTCGGCCGGGAGAAGGGCCTGGAGGCGCTGGAGAGCTACCTCCAGACGAAGAACGTGGCTATCGATCTGGGTGAGGGCGGGACGCTGCCGGGAGCTTAATCAGTACGTCGTGTGAATCTCGGATTGTAATCGCTTGTAGAATTCGGGTTACTGGTTATTGCCGCCCGGCATGAGCAGTCACTCTGTTGGTATTCAAGGTTTTGAGCCAGGAGTTGTTGTTTTAGGCACAATAATAAGGTGGGTTCATCCTGTAGCCTGCAAAAACGAAGAGGGCGCGTTATTCCTCGCTTCTGAGATTCTTTTCAAGAAGCTCATCAAATTCTTCTTTCGATTCGTGGAGATGCACATACTCTTCATCAAAGCGTTTCACAAGCCTTGCGGCCCAATTGACAATCTTCTCCATATCCCCCGATGGAACGTCGGCTTCGATTTGCCTGGGGGAAATAGCATAGATTCCCGGCTCCTCTCCAAAGAGTTCTTGCTCAAACGTCGCTAGCCCCTCATCGTCAGTGATGGACTCGACCAAATTTCTAGCTCCGATGTTTTCTTCAAACCGAAAGTTCACTTCAGTATGGTCGTTTTCGATTGCCGACAGGGAAATAACTACATCCATACCTGCTTCCTCTAATGTATATACAACACTATTTCCAGTAGGGAGTCCGCCCTCAACTAATGAATCGATTGCTTGCTCAATGCCCTCAAAGTCGATATTAGTGACCGAACGTTCTATCGTCGTGACCGAGGATTTCATGTGATCAATATCGTCGACCTGGTCCCGTACACTTCTTAAATCATCTCCTAATTGTTCGATATTATCGGGTATCCTCGCTGCTTTCGAGGCATCTATCATACTACCGGCCAAAACTATTTCAATATAGGCGCCCAATATTGGGCATGGTCA
>CAYXXM010000055.1:0-10450 GCA_964469085.1 uncultured Haloferacaceae archaeon | reverse complement strand
AAGGCACCGTTCTACGAGATGGAGGACGTGACCCGCGACCTCAACTTCGCGCTGGAGGGGCGGGCCCGCCACGGCCAACAGCTCCCGTTCCTGCTCATGCTCGACAACGGGAGCACGGAGGAGGACGTCCCAGCGTACCGCAATCTCGCGCATTACGACATGCCCATCGCCGTTGTCGACCACCACCACCCGGACCCGGACGCGGTCGACCCGCTGCTGGACGCCCACGTCAACCCCTACCTCTACGACGAGGACTACAGCATCACCACGGGGATGATGTGCGTCGAACTCGCCCGGATGATCGACCCGGAAATCACGGACGACCTGCGGCACGTCCCGGCTGTCGCGGGGCTCTCCGACCGGTCGAACGCCGACGCAATGGCGGACTACGTCAGCCTCGCCGAGGACGAGGGGTACGAGCGGGACACGCTTCACGACATCGGCGAGGCGCTGGACTACGCCGCCCACTGGCTCCGCTACTCCAGCGGGAAGTCCATCGTCGACGACGTGCTCGACGTCGGCGAGAGCGAGGCCCGCCACGAGGAACTGGTCGAGTTCCTCTCGACGCGCGCGGAAAGCGACGTGGCCGACCAACTCGATGCCGTCGAGACCAACGTCGAACACGAACGCCTGGAGAGTGACGCACACCTCTACCGCATCGACCTCGATCAGTGGGCCCACCGGTTCACCTACCCTGCACCGGGCAAGACCACCGGCGAACTCCACGACGCCAAGGTTCAGGAGACGGGCGACCCGGTGATCACCATCGGCTACGGCCCGGACTTTGCAGTGCTCCGGAGCGACGGCGTGCGCCTGGACATCCCACGGATGGTTGAGGAACTCAACGCGGAGCTTCCCGGGGCGGGCGTCTCCGGCGGCGGCCACCTCGTTGTCGGCTCCATCAAGTTCGTGAAAGGCCGACGCGAGCAGGTCATCGACCTGCTGGTCGAGAAGATGGCCGAAGCGGACATCGACGAGGAGCTCTCCTCGACGGCGACAGCTATCGACGACTGAGGAACCCCGGAGATTGACGGCCGAGTGACGGAGACATCCCCGATTGTGGGTGTCACCGGTCCACCTCCGCAAACGACACGCTTCGCACGGCGACCAGTCCGGCGACGACGACGGCTGCAGCGGCGCCAGCGACGTAGAGCCACGTCCGGCCGCCGTCGCGCTGCCAATCTGCCTGGAAGCTTTCGCGGTAGTACGCGACTGGTTCGGGCCCGTGGAGGGCGAGCGCGACTTCCCGATTCTCCTCGGCACTGTACCGGTTCCAGTTCAACGAGCCGACGACGGCAACATCGTTGTCGACGAGGAGGCCCTTCGCGTGGATTTTCTCGTACCGACCACCCGGTTCAGCGAGCTTGACCGAGAGCGGGGCATCATTGCGTTCGGCCCAGCCGTCCAGCCACGAGACCAGGGCAGCGTTCTCCTCCGCGACGTACCACGCGCCCGAGAGCAGGATGCGTACCTCGACGCCCCGCTTGGCTGCTCGGAGTGTTGCTTCGACCAGTTTGTTACCCTCCCGTCCCAGCGTCGGCTGGATGACGTCGATCCGTTCCGTCGCGTCGTTGATGTAGCCGACGACCGCCGACTCGGCGTTGCCCGGTGCAGTCAGGACTGTCACATTGCGGGCACGGAACTCCACTGGCCGCTGGTTGCTCGGATAGCTCCCGTTCGCGGGCGGCACGGCCTCGAACGTTCGCCCGCGACGGAACGTCGACCAGGTCCTGGTGTCCGGCGCGTCGGCGTCGTGGGAAAAGACGGCCGCAAGTTCTGCTGCTGTCTGATTGCTCTCAACTCGGACTCCCCAGCCACGGCTGGAGCGGCCGCCTGTTCCGGCCGGCTTCCAGTTCTCCGTCAGCACGAGCGCCCGGTCGTCGACGACGGCATATTTCGGGTGGTGGAACGCGTATCGACTCGCGCCGACGCCAATCACCCGCACATCGACACCCGCGTCGACGAGGCGGTCCAGTATCCGTGCCTGGCGCCTGGAGATGCCGCCGACGGGCTTGGCTTCCACCAGCACACGCACCGTGACGCCGCGGGTAGCTGCCGCCACGAGGAGCCTCCCGATGCGTTCGGAGGCGAACGTGTAGCCCGCGAGGAGCAGTCGCTCGTTGGCCTCGCGGAGACTGTCCAGCGGAACGTCTGGGGAATCAGGCAAGAGGAACCCCGTTGCGTTGGCCGAACCGGTCGCAATTTCCTCGCGTGGGGTGAAGCCACGCGGTCGCCACGACGCCGTTTCCGGGATGTAGCGGTTCCCTTCGCGTGCGTCGCTGTAGCTGACGCGGTGAACAGGATTGCCGTCACGCCTGAGGATGACCTCCTCACCCCCGTTCGAGAGGGAAAGCGCGCCGGCGACGACGGTGCGATTGGGGAACTGCCCGCGGACGATTTCGGGCTCGGAGCTGACGACCACCAGCCCCGAGTACCGGCGGAGCCTGACTGTCGTTTCGCCGTCTGAGAGCGTCCAGTTCCCTCGCTCCGGCAGCCTGAGCGCGACAAATTCACCGGCGTCGCCGCCGCGGGTCGGATCCGGATAGATGGAGACGATAGCGCCACCCTCGGAAGCGTTGCCGGTGGCTGTAGCGTCCGGAGCCGTCCTGGCGGTCCCAGACACCGTACAGGCGGTCACGGAACGGGAGTCAGATGTGGCTGCGGTGTCGACGCCAACGCCGCCAGCGAGACCTGCCGTCAGCAGACAGCAGACGACGAGCAGGCGACTGAGGCGGTCACGCTGGACCGCCGACAGCGGGCGCCAGGTGGATTCAGGCCAGGCTGGGTTCCGTCGAGCCACAGGAACCGTGGTCGCGCTATCACGGAAGAATCCTTGCCCCGAGACGACAGTTGCGGGTTACATACCCATGTCTTCGGCAGGCTCGGGCACCGGCAGGTCGTCGACGGCGACACCGAGCAGTTCGGCGGCGTGGTCGAGCGCCATGTCGAACCCGTAGTACCGTTCCAGTTCGTCGCCGCCACTCCGGACCTTGAGCATCGCGTAGCCCTCGATGTTCTGGGCAACGACGGCGTCGTGGCCGTTTCGCTCGAAGGTGAGCCGGCGTTCGCCACCCGTCTCGACGTAATGGGCGGTAATGTCACCCGTTGAGCGTTCGGCGGGCTCGGAGTCCTCGGACATGTCCACCGCTTCGACGGCTCCGGTGTAAGTCCCATCGGTCTCCGCAGTGCAGGCTCGCGTCCCGCGCCGCAGTGAGGGCTTAAGCCCCGCGAGTCCCAAGCACGGGTATGACTGACCGCCGCGACGGCGACGAGGAACTCGCCAGGCTGCTGTCGGAGCTTGAGGAAACGTTGACCGAACTCCGCAGCGCCATCGACGAGGAGGACCTGTCGGGTGAGGGGAGTCGGCAGCGTGGCCGCAGCGAAGGGGCGCCGTGGTTTCGCCCGCCGCGGCTGCGGGATATTCTGCGGTTCACCGAGCAGCAGACCATCCCGACGCTCGTCATGATTCTGGAGGTGAACATCCGTCTACTTCGACTCGCGGGCGCCACGCTCCGTGCCATCGACCCGGAGCGCTCGGCGGTCCGGCCGGACGAGGACTCCGCAAGCCAGCGGGCTATCGACGCCGGCAGGCGGCTCTCGACTGACCGATTGACCGCCGGACTGACAGAGTTACAGGACGCGCTCGCGGGCACCGACGCCCCGAATCCCGAGTCACAGCGCCTCCTCGAGGACGCCCAGCGACTCTCCGCAGACGTCCGGGAACGGCTGCAGGCTGGGCGCCAGGGTCGTGAGCCGCGGGCTGACTCTCAGGACCGTGACAGTGGTGTGAGCATCGACGTCGAGGAGGCTTCGAGGGACGACGAAGCCGACGCGACTGAGAGCCGGGGGGACACGCCGGGTCCCGATGTTGATGCCGAACTGGACTCCATCCGGGAGGAGGTCAGGGGTGACGAGACGGATGACGACCTGGATGGCGCCGAACCGGAGCACGAACGTGGTGGGGAGGACGACCTGGATGGCGCCGAACCGGAGCAGGAACCTGGTGGGAACGAACCGGAGCACGAACAAAGCGGGGATGAAGGTGAGGACGGGCGAGAGGCGGAGTAAACCCACGCTGATGGCGATACAGACGTCCCGGAGAACGCCGACAACGGAACGGAGAGCGGGCGCGTCGCTACTCGACGGCCCGGAACCGGAAACCGTCCCAGTCCTGACTCTCGGGCTCACGAATTCCGACGTCGGGGTCCCGAAGCTCGTCGACGTAGTACGGTTCCACCTCGTCGCCGATTTCCACGTCAGCATCGGCCAACTGGCCAAGCGCCCGAACCGGCTCCCCATCCACGTCGAATTCGACGATGGCGAGATGATTGGGCTGGCGGACGCCCGGCGGCGTCGCCGTCGACGTGGTCCAGGTGATGACCTCGGCGGTGTATTCGCTCAGGTCGACTGTCCCAACGTGCTCCTGTCCGCCTGGACCTCGGGTGTGGCCCGGATAGGTGAGGCTCCCGTCCGGGTAGCGATAGGCCGGCATCTCCGGATCCGTTCCTGTCTCCTCATCCGTCGAGTTCTGGTCGCTCATCGGCCTGCCTCCGCAGTTTCGAGAATCGTGGTCGTGACACAGTTGCCGAACCCGCCGACGTTACACGCCAGTCCGACCTCCGGGTCGGCGAGTTGCCGGGCGCCGGCCTCGCCCCGGAGCTGTTCGACCAGTTCAACCACCTGTGCCACGCCCGATGCGCCGAGGGGGTGACCCTTCGACTTGAGACCGCCGGAGGTGTTGATGGGCAGGGCGCCGTCCCGCTCCGTGCGGCCCTCCTCGACGGCCTTCCAGCCCGCGCCTTTCTCGGCGAAGCCAAGGTCCTCGAACTGGAGGAACTCCAGAATGGTGAACATGTCGTGGAGCTCCGCCACGTCGACGTCCTCCGGCGACCTGTTCGCCATCTCGTAGGCCTGCTTGCTGGATTCGACAACGCCGCGCATCGTGGTCGGGTCCGGGCGCTCGTGGACGACGTGGGTATCCGTGGCGCCTGCGACGCCGGAGACGACGACGTACTCGTCGGTCAGCTCACGCGCGAGGGATTCGGGGCAGAACAGCAGCGCCGCCGAGCCGTCGGTGATGGGACAGAAGTCATAGAGGCGCAGCGGGTCGGCGACGATGGGCGAGTCGAGTACCGTCTCGAGGTCAACCTCCTTCCGGAACTGGGCCTTGGGGTTGTCGAGGCCGTTTTTGTGGTTCTTGACGGCCACCTTGCCGAGACTCTCCCGGGGCGCGTCGTACTCCGAGAGGTAGCGCCGCGCGGTGAGACCAGCGAAGGAGGGGAGCGTGACCCCGTGTTTGTACTCGACCGGATGGGTCAGTGAGGCGATGATGTCAGTCGCTTCCCCGGTGGTCCGGTGAGTCATCTTCTCGCCACCGACGAGCAACGTCGTCTCGCTCGCGCCGGAGGCGATTGACTGCCACGCAGCGTAGATGCCGGCGCCGCCGGAGCTACTGGTCTGGTCGATGCGGGCCGTATAGGCGGGCTGTGCCGCCATGTCGTGGGCCAGCATGTTCGGCACCCCGGTCTGGCCCTCCAGTTCCCCGCTGGCCATGTTCGACACGTAGAGGTGGTCGATGCGGTCTGCGTCGATACCGGCGTCGTCAAGGCAGTCGACCCCGGCTTCGGCGAGCAGGTCCCGCAGCCACGCCCCCTCGCGGTTGCCAAACGGGGTCATCGACGCGCCGACGATTGCGACTCGTTCCATACAGTGTCCGCGTTCCCGATTTGCTTACGCGTTTCCCTTCCTGCACTGTCGCCAGAGGAGCGGGACGCGTACGATTTATGCCCGGGGCGAAGGGAGTTCGGCTATGGAGTTCGAGAACCCCTCTCGCCTGGCGACGGTTGCCGCGGCTGTCGCAGCGGTGCTGGCCGTCGTCGTCTTCACCCCGCTTTTGCTGGTCAGCGGAGCCGGGTCGACACTGGGCGCCTACTACGCCGCCGGGCCGTTCGGGCTGACTGCAGTTGGGCTGCTCGCGCTGGTTGCGGTCGTCGTCTTTCTCTCGGTGGGCCAGCCCCACACCGACGAACTGCTGCTCTCCGGCGCGTCACTCGTCGTCGCCGTAGGCGCATTGCTGCTCGCCGTCCTCTGGGTGGTTACGCTGGACCAGACTGTGCTGTTCAGTTTCCCGTCCGAGTACGCCTGGATAGCCAATCACCGCTGGGCGGTGCTCCTCACCGCGCTCTGCCTCACAGTCGTCGCGGGCCTGCAGGCGCAGGCGGCGCTTTGAATCCCCGTCCCGAAAGGCCCTTATGCGGGAGCCCGTTACGAATAAATGGACTAGGTCGGGCGGTTAGGCCCCGCTCGTCACCCCCGAGGTAGTCTTCAGGGGGGACCGAACCCAGGGTTCGTGCGGTCAGACCGGCACGGCCCCCGGGAGCCGACGTCGAAACCTCGTCCTACGGGGACAGCGGTCCACGACGCCCGCCCGCAGGGGCGGTCCGCCGTGGTTCGTTGACGACACCGGGTCAGGCGCGGAAGCGAGCAGCCCACCGTCGGACGCCCGTCGCTCGTAGGGTCGCGGGGTGGAGGAGGCAACCGGGACTCCCCGTGTCGGAACGCCGGGCCACCCCTGGCGTCCGCCATTCATTCCGTTTTCACGACGAAAATCGCCAGGTCAGATTCGTCTGTACTGGACCGGCCACCCGACGCCGTCCTCGTCGTCCAGCTCCGCGGCCGCGTGGAGCGAGAAGTACGGGTCCCGCAGGTGCTCGCGGCCGACGATGGCCAGGTCTGCGCGCTCGTTGGCGATGAGCGCATCGGCATACTCGGGTTCGGTGATGCCGCCGACGGCGCCGACGGCCATCTTGCCTGCCACCGCCTCCCGGATGGTTTCGGCGTACGGTACCTGATAGCCGGGACCCGTCCCGGGAATCTGCTGGTCAGGATGGATACCGCCGCCGGAGACATCCAGCAGGTCGACGCCGAGGTCGGCGAGTTCCTTCGCCAGGCGCGCGGACTGGTCCACGTTCCACGACGGCCGGTCCGGTAGCCAGTCGGTCGCGGAGATGCGGACGAAGATGGGTTTGTCGTCGGGCCACACGGCCCGCACGGCCTCACAGATCTCCCGGAGCAGTTTGCTGCGCCCGTCGAAATCGCCCCCGTAGGCGTCCTCGCGCTCGTTGCTCACCGGCGAGAGGAACTCGTGGAGCAGGTAGCCGTGGGCAGCGTGGATTTCGGGAATCTCGAAGCCCGCATCCAGTGCGAGCTCGGCAGCGTCGACGAACGACGCGACCACGTCGGCGATGTCCTCTGTACCCATCTTCCGTGGCTCGATCTCCGTCCCGTCCCGCGGGTAGGGCTTTGCGGAGGGGGCTATCGGTTCCCAGCCATCCTCGTCGGCCGACAGCACACCGCGGTCCTCCCACGGGCGCGAACTGCTGGCTTTCCGGCCTGCGTGGGCGAGTTGGATGGCCGGCACGCTCCCCTGGCCGCGGATGAACTGGGCGACAGGGGCGAGTGCGTCCGCATGCTCCTGGCTCCAGAGGCCGAGGTCTCCCGGAGAGATGCGACCCCGTGGCTCGACCGCGGTCGCCTCGGTCATGACGACCCCGGCCCCGCCGGCCGCACGGCTCCCGAGATGCACCAGATGCCAGTCGGTCGCGAGACCGTCGCCCGCGTCACAGGAGTACTGGCACATCGGCGATACCATCACGCGATTCGGGAGAATCGTCTCGCGGAGGGTCAGTGGTTCGAACAGCGATGAGTTCACAGCAGGGTAACGAGGGGCCCGGAAAAGGTGCTGTCGACTCACGCCCGCCTTGCCGATACTCGTGACACGCGGCTGGCCCGACACCGTCCGATTGCCGAGTTGCGTACCGTCACCTTCGTCAGGCGGCGACCGTTTACCGTCTTCGAGCCTTTTTCCCGCCGGCACGCGGAATCAGGGGTATGGGACTCTCCACAGAGGAAATCATGCAGATCAGTCTCGACCTGGTCGGCTGGGACGAGGTGCCGGCAGACAGCGGCATCCACGTCCGCGCCGACGCCGTCGAGAACGCACTGGTCGGCATCGACCTGGGGTCACCGGAAATCGCGCTCGCGAGTCGGCAGAACTACGACCTCGTGCTCGCCCACCACCCGCCGGGCGGGGACCCGCGGGTGAACTTCGCGCCCGTGCTGGACAAGCAGGTTGCGTTCATGACCGCCCACGGCGTCCCCGAGGACCGGGCCGCAGAGGCAGTCGCGGACCTCCGCTCGCGCATGGAGCACGCCGGCCACAGTGCGAACTACCGCCACGACCCCAGCATCGCCGAGCACCTCGAGCAGCCGTACATGAACGTTCACCTCGCGCCCGACGAGATCGGTCGGCGCCGCTTCCGCGAGGTGGCCGACGACCTCGACGACGACGCGACGGTCGGGGCGTTCGCCGACGCGCTCGGCGAGATTCCCGAAATAGCCGAGGCGCTGACCGACGTGGAACTGCGCGTCGGCGACGCTGACAACGACCTCGGGGAGGTGGCCATCCACCACGCCGCCGGCACGAACGGCGGGAGCGAGGTGGCGAGCGTCTACTTCGACAACGACGTCGATACCGTCCTCTACATCCACGTCGGCGCGGGTGACACGGAAACGCTGCAGGAGGAGTACGGCGGCGACGGGAAGAACCTCGTTGTCACCGGCCACATCGCGAGCGACGCTATCGGGATGAACGAGTTCATCGACGCACTGGAGGACGCGGGGCTGGACTGCGACACGGTCTCGGGCTGCGGTATCGGGCGGTAACTGGGGTCGACGCCGCGTCGAGTCTCTTCACCCGAGAATTGGTGCCTCGGAAGAAGCGCATTAGTGTGCCCGCCACATACATACTGACGTGGATTCCCCGTTCGACGTCCTCGGCGTCAATGGCGACGCTGACGAGGAGGAAATCGCCGCCGCGTACCGGCGCAGGGTGAAGGAAACCCATCCCGACCAGAGTGGGTCCGCGGCGGAGTTCAAGCGCGTCCAGGAGGCGTACGTCGCGATAGAGGTCGGGAAGGCGGATTCGACCTCGGTCCCGGCTGCCGCGGACATCGACACGGAGTACGTCGACGCGCGACCGGGTGGACCCAGAGCGAATGGGGCATCGGTCGGCAGGCAGGAACCGACGCGGATGGAGTACCTCGACTACGAGGTCCTCGCAGAGCATGGTTGGGATATCGACGACGAGGAGTTGTTCCAGAACGCCGCAGACGCCGGACTCGACCCGGACGAGTACGGACGCCTAGTCGTCCGTCCCGGCGAGACCATCCTCGAAGCGGCCGAGCAGCGCGGGTTCGCGTGGCCGTACGCGTGCCGCGGCGGAGCCTGTGCGAACTGCGCGGTCGCCGTCGTGCACGGCGAGGTGACGATGCCGCGGAATCACGTGCTTTCGGAGGCCATGTTCGAGGAGGGCGTCCGGCTCTCCTGTATCAGTCGCCCGACGAGCGAGGAGCTCCGTGTTGTGTTCAACGTGAAGGAGCTACCGGAGCTCGACGAACTACGGCTGCCGGCCCAGCAGTTCAGGTAACCGGCACCAGTCCAGCAGGTCGAATGACTGGCCCCTCGCACGGGCATCCGCAGTACTGGCGACGACAATAAAGGAGCGGCGGTTGATTCAGCGGGTTGGGCAACCGGGAACCGAGCTACCGACTGAGCTCCGGGTTCGTCCACGCCCAGCCGTCAGTCACGTGTCGGAACGCGCGCTCCGGAACGTCGACGGCCTGTCCGAGGGGTCGAGCGCTGCCGAGGTCCGGCCCGACATCGGTCAGCCTGACTGCGGCGACACAGTTGGTCGAATCGGAATAGTAGACGGCCTCCTCAGCGCCGTTGAGGACGCCTACGAGCACTCTATCGCCCACCTGTGCGCCGTACAGTCCGTTCGCGGTCCGTTTCCGGGCTCTCAGGTCGAGGGTTCTCGGCCGGAGCGCTCGAACGAGTGAATCAAGCGCGCTCCCTTCGTCGACGCGCGTCCGTGTGGACATACCCAGATTGACACAGGGGAGCCTAAAGGGAGTGAGCCATCCCCGGAGTGAAAGTGATGGGATCAGCGGAAGTGGAACCGGGATTAAGGCGGTGAGGGGTACCAGAGTACGGATATTCTTCCATCGACCCGGCTCCGGGCAAGCCAATCTGGCCGCGCAGAATGCGAACGGATTGCCCTCGGCGCCGGAGTTCGATTGTGCGGCGATCTGTCGCCGACGCGGACTGGGGCTTCCGCTTCCAGTATAGTGATGTGGCGCGGTGCCATTCGCCCGAGCATGGATGTCGTCGAGTTTGCCGACGCCGAACAGTACGAACCCGAGGAGGGGTGGCAGCGGCGCGCGCTGGCCGGGAGCGACCGGTTCACCTTCGAGTGGTTCGAAAAGCCGCCGGGCCACTCGTCGCCGATGCACGACCACGAGAACGAGCAGGTGTGTCTCTGTCTCGAAGGTGAACTAACTGTCCACACCCAGGAGGAGTCAGTCACACTTTCGAAGAACGACTCCGTGCA
>CAYXXM010000054.1:0-10454 GCA_964469085.1 uncultured Haloferacaceae archaeon | reverse complement strand
CGCGTTTCAGTCCCTACACCCAATTATGACCCGCGAACAGCTCCGAACCGCGAGCGAGGAACTGCGACAGGCAAGCGAGGGCGCCGCGGACGTCGAGCTGGAGCGACGACTCCACGACCAGTCGACCCAGTTCGCCACGCTGGCCACAGCCGAACACGGCCCGGACCACGGCCGGCTGGCCCGGCACCTGAACGCGCTGAACGAGATGCGCGAGGAGGCGGGCGAGAGCGTGGCCGCCCACATCGACGCCGCGGAGGACGCGATTACGGCCTACCGCGAAACCGTCGAGGGCGTCTGAACTCTGGGTGTGTCCCGTCGCGGAGTTGTCCGTCGGGGAGTGCGCCCCCTTCGGTTCGAGTGGAGTGGTTGATAGGTTCGGGATGTGCCGCTGGCGGGCTCAGCAGATGTTCTTGGGTTCGACACCCATCCCCTCCAGCGTGTCGGCGTACCAGTCGTACGCGCCCGCCACGACGGCACCGGCTGCCTCCCGGGCGGTCGCCCAGTCGGATTCGTCGGAACAGCGCGAATCGAGATGGGCCGCGGCGTCGTCGCGGTGGGCCTGTAGCTGGTCGCGGATCTCCCGGAACTCATCGGCGCCGGCGCGGTCGGCGTCGCCGACGAAGAAGCCGACGAGCTGTTCGGAGAGCTTTCCGAGAACCAGCAGTGCCGCTGCGAGTCCCGCGGTTCGGGCGACCTCGTCGTCCAGCGCCGCGAGCGCCGCCGCGGTGATGTGGGGGCTCTCCGGCACCGCCGCCACGTCGTCGAGCGAATTCGCAGTTTCAGCGACTGATGAGGCGACGTCCCGGAACAGCGTCTGGTCGGCGTCGGTCGCCGCGGCCCACTCCTCGAGCACGGGCGCGGCCGCATGGAACTCGCGGGCAGTGCCCGCCCGGACCGCGTCACCCTCCATCTCGCCGGCGGTCAGGGCGTACACCGCCTTCGAAGAGCCGAGCCGGGAGAGTTCGGTCTCGTGCTCGTCGCGCAGTTCCTCAAGGAACGTCTGGCCGTCCATATCCACACGTCGTGCAGCAGGGGTTTGTAGGCACTGGCGCATTTGTTCCCGAAGACACCGGTAAGTCGTCCGTTCGACAGTAGTCTCTCGTGTCAATTATAGAATTCCGCCGCCTCATCGACCGAACAGTATCAAAGGTTCGCCACAAGACATATTATATAAAGCCGATGGTGTTTATAATAATGAATAAATCGAGGAGGCAAATGATTCGATCGGTCTTTCCCCTGTCGTTCCTAGTAACGGCCGGCTGTCTCTCGTCGGAAAAGACTGAAACCTCACGCACGACGACCGAAGAGGTATCGACGGACACAGCGGAAACCGCTAATCGCACGTCCCAGGGGTCAACCGATTCGGCGACGAAAACGTGTGAACCGACACAGACGGAGGACCGCGTTCCCGATCTGCAGGTCATGAACCGGCGAGATATTGAAATGTCGGTGACCGTTTCAGTCGTCTCGGCGGCAACTGGTGAAGAGGCGCTTCGGAGCACCACCAGGATACCCCCTGGGGAAGTGTCCAACTGGGAGATAACCGTCAACCAAGAAGGTCGATACGAATTTTCGATTCGGGTGGAAAATCAAACACATGAGAAGGTCTACAGCATCAGTTCGACGAGTATACATAACCATGGAATAGAGATTTTCATACGCGAAGGAGAGATTGGCTTTGCCGAAAAATACGCTGCATCTCCTCCGAAATCCGATGATTGCTAATACGTGTTTCTACTCATATTAATTATGTTTATCAGAAACCAGTATTAGTTGTACAACAAAAAGTGTGGGAAGTTGAACCACTGGCATCGGGTGTTCGAGAAGCAGTGCGGATCACTCCAAGCAACGTGGCCCGCGGGCCGCCCACGAAACCATCCAATCGGTCGGTCGCACCGAGACTGGACGCTACGACCACTTCTTACACACCGTCTCGAAAGAGTTCGTCGCTGAAGCCGTCGAACACGACTGCGACGTGTTTGCGTTCGAGAACCTGAGAGGGATTCGTGAGCGGAGCGAATCAGCGAGAGCCAGTGAACCGAGGCTGAATCGGCTTACTCGCCGCTGCCGGTCTCGACGGGGGCACCCACGAGGTTCCCCCACTCGGTCCACGAGCCGTCGTAGTTCACGGTGGCCTCGTAGCCAAGCAGTTCGTGGAGTGCGAACCAGGCGATGGAGGAGCGCTCGCCGATGCGGCAGTAGGCGACGACGGACTCGTCGCCGTCGATGCCCTCCTCGGCGTAGAGGTCCCGCAGTTCGTCTGCGGACTTGAACGTCCCGTCGTCGTTCACCGTCGCGGCCCACGAGATGTTCTCCGCGCCCGGGATGTGGCCGCCGCGCTGCGCGGTCTCGTTGAGCCCCGGCGGCGCGAGCACCTCGCCGGAGAACTCCTCGGGCGAGCGAACGTCGACCAGGGGGACGTCGTGGTCGATGGCGGTCTCCACGTCCCCGCGGTAGGCGCGGATATCCTCGAAGGGGCCGCGGGCGGTGTACTCCTGCTCCGGGTAGTCGGGGACCTCCGTGGTTGTCGGGTAGTCGTTCTCCAGCCAGTAGTCGCGACCGCCGTCGAGCAGGCGGACGTCCTCGTGGCCGTAGTACTTGAACTGCCAGTAGGTGTACGCCGCGAACCAGTTGGAGTTGTCCCCGTAGAGCACGACCGTGGAGTCGTCGCTGATGCCGTGGGCTCCCATGAGGGCCGCGAAGTCCTCCTTGTCGAGGATGTCGCGGGTGGTCTGGTCCTGGAGCTGCGTCTCCCAGTTGAAGCCGATGGCGCCGGGAGCGTGCTCCGCGTCGTACGCCTCGGTGTCGACGCTGACCTCGACGAGCCGGTGCTCGGAGTCGTCGCTCTCGAACGCGGCCAGGTTGTCCGCAACCCAGTCCGCGGACACGAGCGCGTCCGTCGCGTACTCGGAACTGTCTGTCGTCATAAACAGGTGGAGATACGGCTGCATTCTACTTAAGCGACCACCCACCGGAACGTCTCGCCGCGCTCTCTGACGCTGGTAGAACGCCGGTTTCGCCACGGGTCGCCATCGCTCGCGGTCGCGTCTCGAGGGAGTTTCCCGCTCCCTCCGGTCGCGTTTTCCTCCGATGCAGACCACGCCGCACGCTCCCGGTTCGCTAACGCTCACCGGTCGCGTCTCGAGGCAGTTTTCCGCTCCCCTCGGTCGCGTTTTCCTGCCTCGGTGTTCCGCGACGGCTAAGTCCACAGAACCCCTCCGTGGAACTGATGCAGGCCTTCGTCTCCGCCGAGTGGGTGGCCAATCAGCAGGAACTCGCCGTGGTCGACGTCCGCGACCCCTGGGAGTACGACAGCATCGGCCACCTACCGGGCGCCGTGAACATCCCCTTCGACCGCTTTCGCTCCGACGAGGGGGAGGCCGGGAAGCTGCCGCCCCGCGAAGAGTGGGAGGCACTGCTCGGCGACGCCGGCATCGCCGCCGCCGACGAGATCGTCGCCTACGACGATAGCCGAGGGGTGTTCGCCGCCCGATTCATCGTGACGGCGCTGCTGCTCGGCCACGACGAGGGGCGCCTCCACCTCCTCGACGGCGACTTCAGTGCCTGGCAGCGGGGCCACGCCACCACAACGGACGCGCCGGACCGCGACCCGGCATCCTACGAGACTGATCCCGAGGCCGAAACTCCGCTCGTGGAGTTCGAGGCCGTTCGGGATCTACTGCCTGCAGTGGAAACGGGGGATGTGGCGCTGGTCGACACCCGCGAGGAGTGGGAGTTCGCCGAGGGGCACCTCCCCGGTGCTGTCCGACTCGACTGGCGCGAACTCGTCGACGACGCCGGGCGCGGCCTTCGCCCGGAACCGGAGCTCCGAGAGCTGCTCACGGACCGGGGGATCACCCCGAATCGCCGGACGGTGCTCTACTGCAACACTGCCCGGCGGCTGAGTCACACGTATCTCGTCCTGCGGGAACTGGGGTACGAGGACGTTTCGCTCTACGAAGGAAGCCTCACCGAATGGACCGACCGCGGCGGCGCACTCGTCGAACGGGAGCCATAGGGCGGCTGACGCGCGCACCCTCGGGCTATCCCCCTCACTTCCGGTCCAGCCGGGGGGTTTTCCGGGGCGGAGGAATCTCGTCCGTCGACCCGCTCGCGGAACGACCGCGCGCATTGGAACATCGCGTCGTCGTTGCACAGCACGTACACCCGCTCGTGTTCGCCCCGGAGGTCGGCGACGCCCCGACTCTCAGTCAGCAGACTCCTGACGAACCGGCTCCTCCCGACTTTCGGCGGTCGGATTGTAGACCGTGGGCTCGTGAAACTCGTACCACATCGTAACCGACCGTAAATCGGACTGGTCAGCAGGAAAATCGCACCCCTTAACTACCACCTGCCGGAACAACCTGGTAATGACAGAACGGACAATCGGACGACGGCAGTTTATCCAGGCAGCGGGCGCTGGCGGGGTTTCCCTGCTCGCAGGCTGTTCGGCGTTCGACGCCGGCGGCTCGGCGGACACGCTGGTCGTGGCGACGTACCCCTCCTTCATCGACGCCCCGAGTTCGAGCCCGGGCGAGTGGATCGAGAGCGCCTTCGAGGAGGAGTTCGGCGTCGACCTCATCTACCAGACGCCAGAGAACGGGTTGGAGCATTACGTCGACCGGGCGAAAGCCGGTGCCGACATCGACGCCGACGTCTACGTCGGGGTGAACGTCGACAGCCTGATCCGCGCCGACGAGAAGCTGCCGGACGCCGACCTGCTCGCGGAGGCGCCCTCGCTGGAGAATCGTGAGAACGTCAAGGCGTCGCTGCCGTTCGACCCGTCCGGGCGGGCCGTCCCCTACGACACGGGCTACATCAGCCTCGTCTGGAACGCCACCGCCGATGACGGGGATTTCGCGGCGCCAGAGACGTTCGACGGGCTGCTCGACGACGCGCACCAGGGCGACCTGCTGGCCCAGAACCCCGCCACGTCGGCGACGGGCCGGGCGTTCCTCCTCCACACCATTGACGCCAAGGGCGAGGACGGCTACCTCGACTACTGGCAGCGGCTCCAGGAGAACGACGTCCGGATTCTCGGCTCCTGGGGCGACGCCTACGGCGCCTACGGCGAGGGAGAGGCGCCGATGGTGGTATCCTACTCCACGGACCAGGTGTACGCCAACCGGTTCGACCAGAACATGGACAGACACCAGCTCCGGTTCCTGAACGACCAGGGGTACGCCAACCCCGAGGGGATGGCGCGCTTCGCCGCCAGCGAGAAGGCAGACCTCGCGAACAGCTTCATGGAGTTCATGCTCCGCCCCGAGGTTCAGGGACAGATTGCCGCGCGAAACGTCCAGTTCCCGGCCGTCACCAACCCCACCTACCCCGAGGAGTACCCCGAGTACGAACAGTACGCCAAAGCCCCGCCCGAGGCCGTGAGCTTCGGCTACGACGACCTGAAAGGGAACGTCCAGCAGTGGATCACGGACTGGGAGCGACAGATCGCCCAGGGCTGAGCTGTCACCGATTTTGCAGTCGGCTTGTCACGGTTCGACGACGACGCCGAGGAGATAGGTTGTGGCACCGCCGCTGAGGTGCTAACGTATAGCGCCGCCGCCGAGGAGCTGACGAATGGCACCGCTGAGGTGCTACGCTGTGGCATTGCTGCAGTGGAGTGAACGTGTGGCACCGACTATGGGGACCTACGGCGCGACGCCGACAGTGAGCAGCGTCCCCCACCGCCGGTAGCGGTTGACCATCGCCTCGCGCGTGGAAAAGCCCTCGTGCGGGAACTCACCCGCTGACGGGATCTGGATCTCGCGGTCGGGGACTGTGTCCTGCTCGGCGACGTGGAGGCCGGCATCGCGGAATGCCTCGCGGTACTGTTCCCGGTCCCATCGCGTCATCTCGACGGTGATGTTCTCCTGCCAGTCGTGGGTGGCGGTGTTCTCCTCGTAGTAGTTCACCGCACAGTAGAACGTCCCGCCCGGCGCGAGCACGCGGGCGACCTCCCGGAGCGTCGCCGCGGGCTCATTGGCGTAGTAGAATGCCTCCATCGTGAACACGTGGTCCACCGAACCGTCCACGAACGGCAGGTGGTCGAAATCCCCGACGAGAAAGGAGAGTGCCCCGTCGTCCGTGTAGCCGGCCGCCTTCTCTGCCATCGCGGGAGCGCCGTCGAGACCGTAACCACGCCCGATGCCCCGCTCGCGGAGCGCGCGCAGCGCGTAGCCGCTCCCGGTGCCGAGATCAAGCACGGTATCGCCCGCCTCGACGGGGATGCGCGCGAGGATTGGGCGGGCAGTGTGCCAGTGGCGGTCTTCCATCCCTCGCTCTCTCCCCTCGGCCGCCCAGGCGTCGAACTCCTCGCGAACGCTCATGCGTTCATCTGTGGCTGGCGAGGGGAAAACGAGTTTGGCTGCAGCCCGATCCCCACCCGGCACACGCCGGATACTGACCAATCATCGCACCCTTTCGATAACCGTCGAGAGGGCGGCCACCGTGGACGCCGCGAGTTTCAAGTTCGCGGCCGTGAATTCACCCCTATGGACTACGACCTCGCCATCGACGGCGCGCCAGAGACCGTGCCGGGCGGCACCGCCCTCCTGTTGCTCCACCCGAGTATCGGTGAGACGGACCGCGTCGACACCGACTTCCTCAGCGGCGGCGACGAACGCTTCCTCGTCGTCTCCACGCGGACGACCGCGCGCGAAGTCGAGCAGAAACTCGACTACTACGAGGTGGCCGAGGGGAACGCCACTATCCTGGACACGCTCTCCGTCGAACGCGGCTACTCCCGGCGCTCGGCGCCGGACATCCACTACGCGTCGGGTCCCGACCACGTTCCGGGAATCCTCGAGCACGTCGAGCAGTTTTTCACAGAAACCGATGGGAAACGTCGACTCACCTTTGACTCACTGACCGAACTGGCATACTACGCCGACGACGAGCGGGCACTGGACGCCGCCGAACGACTCGTCGACCTGGTCCACGACCACGACGCAGTCGGCCTGTTCCACCTCTCGAACGAGGTCCACGATACGGAGACCGTCGAGGCGTTCGTCGACCGCTTCGACGGCACGGTTCGACTGGACGACGCGGGCACCGTCAGCTACGCCGGGACGGAGTAACGCGTCGGCACGCTGGGTTCCGGTGGCCGCGTCGACGACCTGGGAACCGGGCCCCCACAGAGACTGTCAGGCTGGGAACCGGGGTCGCCCCGCAGAGACTGTCAGGCCCCGCCCGTGAGAGCGATTTGCAAGACGAACGAAACCGCGAGAACTGCCGAGATTCCGATTGTGCCAATGACGATTTTCGTCGCCGTGCTCATGTGCAGGCCTGGGAACGGCTGTCGGTTAACTGTTTCCAGACGGGCAGCGCGTGGTCGGCCATCCAGGTGTTCTGTACGGGGCGTTCCGCAGTCGAACAGGGTCGCTTCTTGACTCAATCGAACTGGACCACCTCGTGATTCAGTCGCGATGGTCCGCCCCCTCGGGGATGTCGACGACGTAGCGACCGTCCTCCTGGAGGGAGATGATGAACTCCTTGCGGTCGTAGAGCTCCATCAGGTTGAGTTCGTACTGCCCCGGCGCGGTGATCTTGATGCTCTCGAACTGGTCGTTGAGTTCGTCGCGAAGCGCCGACAGATCCGTCTCGGGAGTGTCGTCCGGGTCAGTCACTGGGGCAGTAGTCGGATCATCCCCCGTAGCATCTTCCGGGTCGATTCCGGGTGTATCGTCCCGTTCAGTCGCCGCGTCGTCGCGACCAGCCACATCTGCGACCGCCGGTTCGTCCTGTGACTGTTCGGGATGTTGGGACTGCTCGGGGGGCCGGGACTGCTCGACGAACTCCCCGAGGTGTTGCTGTTCGGATTGGTCCGCGTTCCTGGGTGCCGCGTCTTTCTCCTCGCCGGCCTGGCCAGTACTGAGCGCGTCTTGCTGTGGCGCGTCCACCGAATCGGTGTCGACGAACTCCTGCTGGCCGGGGTCCTGGGCGACATCGGGCTGCGGTTCCTCGTCGTCACCAGCGGCAGAATCATCCGGCGCGCCCTCCGGTTTGAACTGAAACTTGTTGCCCCCGCAGTCCGGACAGCCAGCGAGCATCTCCTTCGAGCCGTCGGCGAACATTCGCCCGCAGGAGGTACACTGGTGGGGCATTGCCGGGTTACTCGGTGGCCATCAGCAGATTGTTTGAGGAGGTCGACATATTACTTGCGTGAAACGAGGGTGCTGATGAGGTTCTCGTCCTTGTGGAGCGTCTCGATCTGGTTCGCCGGGCCGATGACGGTCAGCTTCTGGGTCTCGTCGGCCGTGCCCATCAGTCGGCTGAACAGGCCGGAGTCGGTTGCGCCGGATTTTGGGTAGGTCTCGATCTCGATGCCGGTGAACTCGTCGGGGTGAATCTCGGTCATCGTCACCTCGATGAGTTTCGACTCCTCCTCGGGGCTGAGCCCCTCCTCCAGGATGACGATGTTGCCGTCGCGAACGCCATCGAGGATAAGCCGGATTTTCTCCATGCTGGTGAGCCCCGCCATCCGGGCACCGCTGATCATGTCGACTCGGACCCCGTCGTCGACCTCTTTCTCAGTTGCTTCGGCCATTGTCAGGCGAAGTACTCCGCAATGTTCTCGTAGACCTCGTCCATGTTGTCGCCCTCGAGGGCCGACAGCGGGATGGTCTCGTGCTGTGGGAACGCGTTCGCAATCTGCTGGATCTCCGCGTCCTCCTTGTCGATCTTGTTCGCGAGGATCAACACCGGCAGGTCCTGACTCTCGATGATGCCGATGAGCATCGTGTTCACCTGGGTGAACGGGTCGTTCGTCGCGTCGAGCACGTATATGACGCCCTCGACGTCCTCCCGAAGCCAGTGCATCGCCTCGGCGACGCCCTCCGTCGCCTCGCGGGAGCGGCGGACGGCGTCGTCTTTCTCCATGTCGTGCTCGAGGAACTCCTCGTAATCGACTTTCGTCGTGACGCCCGGCGTGTCGACGATGTCGATGGTGACCTCCTTCCCGTTGCGCTCGATAGTCACGTCCTCCTTCCGGCGCGCGCGGCGCGTCTCGTGGGGGATGTGACTCTCCGGACCGACGGCGTCGCCGGTCCAGTCGCGCGCGATGCGGTTCGCCAACGTGGTCTTTCCGGCGTTCGGCGGGCCGTAAATGCCGATGCGCTTTGGCTCGCCGGGCGAGAACAGCCCCTCCGTGACCCGCGTTACACTCTTTTTCAGATTCGTGAGCAGTCCCATCGTGCCTCCGCCCCCGCTGGCCGCCGTCCCGGGGTTGTGTCGGAGTACCAATGGCGATATACTTAAGCATTCGTCAGACACGAACAGCTGTCCCGCTGTGTGGTCGGTCAACAGCGCGATTGCAATCGGCGTTGGCTGGCGACATTATGGGTTGTCGGACGCGATGCTTTGGGGAGTCGGACGTGGAGAGTCGGACGTGTTGCTTCCGGTGGTCGGCCGTGCGACCCACTCCGGAACCTGCTGGGTTTGCACTTGAAATCGGGGTGGGAGACGGTTGTGTGGAACAGGGAACGTTCGTCAGGTCCGGTCTGTGAACTTAGCGGGTGGTTTTGGACGGATTGGGTGGGTTG
Source organism: uncultured Haloferacaceae archaeon (assembly GCA_964469085.1). Lineage (GTDB taxonomy): Archaea > Halobacteriota > Halobacteria > Halobacteriales > Haloferacaceae > Halolamina. Next base: position 915 of record CAYXXM010000054.1, on the reverse strand, counting down.
AGGCGGTCTCAGCCCACCCACACCCCTTTGTTTCACGTGGAAGGCGCGACCAACCCGACGCGGCGGCGCTCAAATCAGCACGATTCCAGTCAACCAACCAACTAAATCCCGAAATACTGAGAACGGCTACTGGAGTACGGACTAATCAAACACGGGGTGTTGTAAAACCACCGCTTGGAAATAGCGTGTATCCGGTGCACCGCACCCACTCCTGGTTGTGCTTTTCCAGCCGAAACGAGGGGGATGGGGGGTACGGGAACGCGCCAGCACGTGGACCGAATTGCGATTCCGTCCCCGGCTATCTCGAGAACTCTGCCGAGCTGGGACCGCCCCGTGATCGTCCCGGTCGTGTCCGACGAACCCGAGTAGCTTCCACGTATTTATGGCCTGCACTGGGGTACTCCACGGGAAACGGGGGATTGATAGTATCAGAAAACTAATCAGTAATCCTTCGGGCCCGATCAGACGCGCCTCGACTCCACAGGGACAGATTTTTAGTACCCGTCAACGTTGGGTTCGACTGCATCAACTGGACGGTACCTCACGGCTGCGTTTCGTGAATCGGGGGATACAGCGTTTCACAGTCGTCTCATCTGCGGTTTCGGGGGCCGTTTTCCAGTCGAAACAGAGGGGTATCCACATGACCGACACCGAAGACAACCTGACAGACGGGGACGGCGCGCAGCAAGGGACGGACGACTGGCGGGGCAGCGATAGCCAGGCGCTGGAGACGAGTGGGGAGACGGAGTTCGCCACCGACGTGAGTCTCGACACCGACGGCGTCGACATCGACCGGATGCTCGGCGACGAGGACGACGAGGGTCAGGGTGGGCTGTTCGACGACCTGATGGCCGGGGCACCGATCTTCGAGAACAAGGAGGTGCTTCGCCCGTCCTACACGCCACACGAACTCCC
>CAYXXM010000053.1:0-10515 GCA_964469085.1 uncultured Haloferacaceae archaeon | reverse complement strand
GTTTCGAGATGGCGCCGATGTGGTCGAGGTGGCCGTGGGTCGGCACGATGGCCTGCACGTCGCCCTCGATATCCGACATGACGCGGTCGTCCGGAATCGCGCCCATGTCGATGAGGTCGAGGCTGTGCATCTGCTCGGTTTCGACGTTGTCGTGGATGAGGACCTTACTCAGGTTGAGCCCCATGTCGAAGATGACGACGTCGTCACCTGCTCGGACTGCTGTACACTGTCTACCGACTTCTTCGTAGCCGCCGATTGTTGCGATTTCGACTTCCATAGTTGGTTGCACTCAAAGCCACGTTCGTGGCGGTGTGCGTACTGAAACACCCGTAGTTGTGGGGGCCGTCGGCCCCGGCGTCTTACAGCGCGTCGGCCTCGGATCCCCGCAACGCCGCCGTCGGCGTTTACCCGCGGGATGTTCTTGATTGCGTCTACCGTGGCTGGGGGTAAAAATGGCGCGGGTCTGTGGTCGATGGGGAGAACGGCGGGAGCGAGGGCTCAGACGCCGAACATCGCCCGGAACAGGTCACGGCCGCCGGGGCCGAGACCGACCGCCGTGACGGCGATCAACAGCAAAATCGTGTATCGCGGACTCTCCTCGTAGAGTTCCGGCTCGAAGATCCAGAGCACGAACGTCGCCGCAACCATCTTGACCACCAGGAACGGCCAGGCCGCGCCAGCAGTCTCGACGATGTACTTGTTCACGGGGTGTTTGGGGTAGAGGTTACCGCCGGCGCCGAGCGCGACCATGTAGTCGAGACCGACGACGTTGGCCGCGCCATCGACGGCGTGGGCAAGCAGCACCATCACGCCCACCTCTCGGGTGCCCTCGTGGATGTACGGGGCGAATCGGTCGATAGCGTACCACGTTGCTGCCGCGGCGCCCCCAGCGAGGGCGATGATGACGACGAGCACCTGCGGGAAGAACGTCACAGGGTTGTCCGGCGTCACCGAAAGTACGGCCAGATAGCCGAACGCAAGCAGGAACACGGCCACACCCATCGCCGTGAGCGGGCGGTCGAAGCGCTCGGTGTACCCCTCGCGGGCGAGCCAGATGGACGCAAGGATGCACGCGAGCGCGACGACGAAGACGGTGACGTAGATGACCGGACTGATAAACAGCGTGTTGAGGGGGTAGCTGAGCCCGCCGCCGTCGGGCATCGCGTTGTGGGCGTCCTCGACGGTCCGGAGCGCGCTCCCGAACAGCATGAACGGCACCATCGACCAGAAAAAGCGCTTCTCCCGGCCGATATCGAGTCGGTCGAGCAGGAGCACCGTTCCGGAGATGGTCACCAGTAGCGCGACCACGTACCCAACTTCGCTCACCAGGGTGTAGCCCGGTTCCGCGACGGGTTCCGCCGCCGCCTGACACGCCCCGGCGTCGTAGAGGTACTCCACGGTGCTGCCGGGCCGAACCGCACAGACCGCGTTGTGAGCGTCGGCCTGGACCGGCCCCCAGAAGTAGTGCCAGAGGAAACCGTCGTACACCGTTTCGGGGAACAGCAGCGAGCCAGCGACGAGGGCAGCGAGTAGGCTCCCCACTGTCGCCAGCCAGAGCTGTTCGGAGCTGGTGTCGAGGCGCTCCCGGAAGGTAGACATACGTTCACAGGGGGGAGGCGGCCGCTTCAGAGTTGCGGTCTCGGGCACTCCGATTGCACGCCGGAGCATCATGGATGCCGATTCAGCGAAGGCGACAGGGATTCCGGATCTGGCAAGGCGTCACGGATGCCGAATCTGCGAAGGCGACAGGGATTCCGGATCTGCGAAGGCGTCACGGATGCCGGTTCTACCACGCCTACGCCGCGTGCAGGCCCAGCACTGTAGAACGTTCCCACCCACGGCGGCCGCCCGAAGCTAACAAACCGTTACACACCCACTCGCGGCGCCGACGCGAAGCCAACACCGTTACACACCACCGACCCAGAGAGCCGGTATGATCGAGCCGACAGTCCCCCTCGTCGCCGTCGCTGGTGCCCTCTCGACAGTGGTCGCGGCCTACGGTGGCTATCGCATCGGGAAGTGGAGAGGAGTCGCGGCTGGCCGAACCGCCGCCGAGCGCGAGGCCTCACGCGAGGCCCACGAGGACGCCACCGACCGGGCGCCGCCCGTCGACGTCGGCGACAACGTGAGCCTTGGTGTCAAGGAGTTCAAGACCTACCACTCCGGCGAGCAGGTGGCGGTCTGCAAGAAGGAGGGGTTCGTCGTGTTCGTGGAGAGCGTCCCCGAGCATCTATCGGCGGGTGACGTCATCGAGGCGGAAGTAACCTCGTTCGGGCGCGACCGGAACTCGGCTGAGGCGACATACACCGGGTAGGCTCCGCGAAGGCGACGTCCACCGAGTACGCTCCACGGAAGCGACTTCCACCGGGTAGTCATCACGGAGGCGACCTACCTCGTAAAAGCGCTCAGAGTGCCAGGCCGTCGGCCTCGTAGTTGGTGTCCAGTACCACCATCGTGTGCGAGCGGGCGAACCCCTCGGTGTTGGCGATGTGATCGAACATCAGGTCCCGGAGCGCGTCGGTGTCCGCGGCGAACACCCGCACCATGACGTCCCACTCGCCGGTGGTGAGGTGGACCTCCTTGACCTCCTCCATCTCGGCGAGGTGGTCGAGGGCCTCCTCCTCGCGGCCCTGTTCGGTGCGGAGGCCGACGAACGCACTCACGCCATAGCCAACTTCCCGGGCGTCGACGCTGACGTTATAGCCATCGATGACACCGCAATCCTCCATTCGGCCGACCCGGTCGTGGACGGTCGCACTTGACATGTCGATGCGGCGCGCAATCTCACTGAACGGTGTTCGAGCATTCTCCTGCAGGATGCGCAGAATTTCCCGGTCCGTTGCGTCGAGTTCCATACACGGGGTGTGGGTTCAGGGCTCTTTGTGGTTGGGGGTCTCGGCATCGATCGACCGGGCGGTAGCCAGCATCTCGTCGTGGAGCGGGCCGTTCGAGGCGACCAGACCGCGCGAATCGTGCCGCCAGCGCTCGCCCGCAAGGTCGGTAACTCGGCCGCCGGCCTGTCGCACGAGGTGAACGCCCGCAACCGTGTCCCAGGGGTTCGTCCGGACGTTCGTGACGACCCCCTCCACGGAGCCGGCAGCGAGCATCGCCAGCGCGCCCTGGGCAGAGCCGGGCCGCCGAAGGTCCGCGAACCGTTCGACGATGGCCGCGCAGGCCGCGGCGTACTCGTCGCGGCGCTCCCGACCCCACCAGATGGTCGGGATGACCGTCGCGCGTTCGGGGTCCGCCGTCTCCGCAACGCTGACCTCGTGACCGTTGCGGTAGGCAGCCTCGTCGTCCGCCGCGTACACGTCCGAAAGCGCCGGGAGCGCGTTGGCGGCGGCGACGGTCTCACCGTCGACCACGCAGGCGACAGCGGTCGCCCACGTCGGGAGGTCCCGGACGTAGTTGTTGGTGCCGTCGATGGGGTCGACGATCCAGGCAGTCCCCGTCTCCGGAATCGCCTTCAGCGCGTCCCCCTCCTCGCCGACGAGTGGCTCGTCGGGGAACTCCTCGGCGATGGTGTCGGCGACGCGGCGCTGGGCGGCACGGTCGGCCTCGGTCACCACGTCGGTTTTCTCACCTTTCGTATCGACCGCAACGCCGGTGCGGAACAGCTCCGCGGCGACCTCCCCGCCTTCGACGGCTGCGTGGCGCGCCAGCGCGGCCCGCGCGGTCCGGTGATGGCTCATGGTTCCTTGCCCTCGGGGACGCGCAGGTAATACGCTTGTGGCGAGGAGCCGCAGTTACCGGCGCCTCGTCGGGAATTCAGGCCGAGTTCTCCAGGCGTTCGTAGCGCTGTTCGAACCGGTCCTCGCAGCTCCGACAGCAGAAGTGATAGACGGTGTCGTCGATGCGGCTGGTCTGGCCCTCGCTGGTGACGGTGTTGCCACACTCCGCACACGCCAGCGCGAAGCCCGAGCCACTGACCGTCGGTGCCCAGTCCACCTCGGTCAACATCGTTACCTCGTAGTCCTCCACAGCCGTGGGAGACTGCTCCTCGTCAGCTACCGAACGGGAATCCTCGACGTCGTCGCCGAGGATGTTCTCGAGCAGGTCACGGACCCGCCGGTGCGGAACCCGCGCGTGGAACACGATGTCGCCGTCGGCCGTTTCGAACACGTGTTCGACGGCCTGGGCGTCGTCGATGGCCGCCCGCACCGTCGCAGTCTCGCCGGGCGCGACGGCCACCTCGACGAGGAGCGGCACCCCGCCCTGGAGCTGTGAGCGGTCCAGGTCGAGCGTGAACCCGCGGATGACCCCCGCCTCCTCCAGTCGGTCGACCCGGTCGGAGATTGCCGGGGCGGAGAGCTCCACCTCCGTGGCGATGTCGCTGTACGCGGCCCGTGCGTTTTCCGTGAGCAGCTGGAGAATGGTCAAATCCGTTTCGTCGAGGTCACGCATACCCACGCGTTGGTACACGAGCACTAAAGGCACACCGCTCAGTCCACCAAGAGTGATACAGGGCACACCGCCCAGTCCACTCCGGGTGGCGCCACAGCCTGTCGGTCCGGAGAGTGGATCGTGACCGTCGACCGCCAGCCCCTCCGCACCGGTTCAGTACAGGGGTTTCCGTGGCTCCCGCCGATGCGGGCGCCGTCCTGGGGGGCGTTCGATGCGACAACCTTCAAGGGTCCGCCGCCGGAAACGTACGTTGTCTATGGACATCACGGATATCGCCGTCGAGGAGTTCGTCGAGGTCGAGGCGGACACGCGCGTCGCGAAGATTCGGTCTATCTTCGACCGGGAGAACCCGAAAGGAATCGTCGTGATGGACGACGGCGACTACATCGGCGTTATGGGGGAAAAACAGCTGATCCAGTCCCACATCGAGGACGACACCAAGGCGACGGCCATCGTCGAGTCCGCGCGCAGCGGCGGGAGCCCGCCGCGGGTCAGCCGGCACGACGACGTGCGGGAGGTCTGCCGCATGCTCGTCGAGGGTGACGTGAAGATCGCGCCCGTCTACGAGGGCGACAACCTCTGGGGGGTCATCGCCGCCGACGACATCCTCCAGGCGGTCCAGGAGAACCTCGAGGCCATCACGGTTCGGGACATCGCCACCTCGTCGGTCGTCACCATCGAGGAGGACGAGCACGTCGGCAAGGCCATCAACCGCCTGCGCGAGAACAGCATCTCGCGACTCCCGGTGGTCAACGAGGCCGGTGAACTGACCGGTATCCTCACCACCAACGACATCGTCGACTTCGTCGTTCGCGACGAGCGCCGCCAGGGCTCCGAGGACCGGCGCGGCGAGGTCGAACGGATGCTCGACCTCCCCATCTACGACCTGATGACCAGTCCCGTGCTGACGGTCACCCCTGGCGAAACCGTCGACGGCGCCGTCTCGACCATGTTCGAGAACAACGTCTCGGGGCTCGTGGTCAGCTCGACGGCCGAGGGTGCCAACGTCGTCGGCGTCCTGACGAAAACCGACGTGCTGCGCGCACTGACCCACACCGAGGAGGAGTCGATGGACGTCCAGATTACGAACATCAACCTGCTCGACGTGCTCACCCGCGAGGACGTGGTCGAGGACATCGCGGCCGTCGTCGACAAGTTCCAGGAGATGAACGTGCTCCACGCCCACGTGCGCTTCACCCAGCACAAGGAGAAGCTCCGGGGAACGCCCCTGCTTCGCTGTCAGATTCGCCTGCGAACCACCCAGGGACAGGTTGCCGGCTCCGGCGAGGGCTACGGCGCGGAGCACGCGTTCCACGTCGCGCTCGACCGGCTGGAGCGCAACGTGCTCGAACTGAAAGGCATCAAGGCCGACGACGAGTACCGCGGCCAGCTCCTCCGGAAGCTGAACCAGCTGTAGCGCCCGCTACTCTCCCCAGTCATCCGTTTTCTACCGCTGTTCCTGCCAACCAGTCGGCGCGACGCTCAGAACTCGTCGGTCGCGTCCAGGCCGCTGCCGACGATGCGGAACGTGGCTTTTGCTCCCGTCGCTTTCGAGCGGTGTTTCTCCAGCACTGCGCGGCGGTTACCGCCGCGGAATCGCTCCAGGCGGAGCACGACGCCGGTCCAGTGTTCGAGGGTGTTCCCCCCCAGCCCCCGCGTGCGGTCGGCATCCGGGTCGCGGAACACCTGGTTGGTGATGGCGACGGCGATGTCGTGTTTCCGGGCCAGCGAGAGCAGGTGGGTCACCTGGCTGGCGACCTTCCGCAGCGACTGGCCGCCGGAGCTGTCGCCCGCGCGCTCGAGGCGGTAGAAGCCCGTCGCGGAGTCGAGCACGATGAGGTCGGTGTTCTCGACGAACTCCTCGGCGTCCCGGACCGCCTCGGCCTGTTCCTCGAAGTCGTGTGCCTCGGAGACGACGATGCGCGAGGCGACGTCCTCGACGGACTCCTCGTCGGTCCGGGCGTCGACGAGCTGGTGGAAGCGGTCGAGTGACAGCCCCTCGGTGTCGATGTAGAGCGCGCGACCGCCCTCGACGGCCGCCGAGACGGCCGCCGAGAGCACGAGGTTGGTCTTCCCCGCCGCCGGTTCGCCGTACACCTGCGTGACGGTGCCGCGCTCGAAGCCGCCGCCGAGCAGGTCGTCGATTGGCGGACAGCCGGTCGGGACGGGCTCGCTCATTGCCGGGGCTTGCGCGCCCCGGTAGGAAAGCCCTCGGGACTTGGTCGGAATCGCCGAGTTCATGCCGGACCCTCAGCCGAGCGAGCCGGCAATCTCGAAGACGAAGAGCAGGTAGTACACCGAGATGGCGAGTAGGAGTCCTCCGGTGGCCGCGTTGATGGCGCGCTGGTTGGCTGTCAGCGTCGCGAGCACGCGGTCCCGCCAGGGCTCCGAAACCACCGCCACCGCGAGGAGGGGGCTGGCCATCCCCACGCCGAACGCCCAGAAGTTCGTCAGGCTGGACACCGGATCGGTGAACAGGAACGCCCGGGCGAAAAACACCGAGATGAACCCGGGATTACACGGGAGGACGATGGCGCCGAAGAAGCCGCCGTAGAGGAACGCCGAGGCCGAGGGATGGCTGGTCTGGGGCGGCTCGACGGTCGGAAGCCTGGCCTGTGGATGCAGATCCGCGAGTAACACGACGCCGAGCACCGCGAGCAGACCGAACGCGGGGATCGAAATCGTCTCCACCACGCTAGTAAGCGACGTTTCCAGCACCGTTGTGAACAGCAGGCCGACGCCGGTCATGAACGCGATGACCCCAAGCGCCACCAGGCCGCCAAGCGCCGCGACCGAAGGAGCGTCGTCGCCCTGATTCGAGAGGAACGCCAGGAACCCGGGGTAGAGCGGGATGACACACACCGCCGACAGCGGCGTCGCGAGGCCGAGCGTGAACGAGGTCAGCAGTTCGGCGACGAGGCTCATCTCAACACTCGTCGGCGGCCGCCTCGATTTCCGACGCCGCATTGACGCTCCCGGATTTGAACGTCGTCGTGCCGTCGCCGCAGGCGATGATGACGGGCGTGCTGGGGGCGTTGGCCACCGCCGACCCGAACTCCGCGATAAGCGACTCGGTCATCTCGGTCGGGGCGACGGCGAACTGCCAGTCGAAGCCCTTGTCCTCCGCGTGCTGTCGCACCTTGCTTTCGTCCTCATTGGGGTCCGTGTTCAGGCCGACTCTCGTGATGGCGGAGTCCAGCCCCGCCAGCTGCTTCGACTGGCGCTCGCACTTCGGGCACCAGACCGCAAAGGACTGGATGGCTACCGGCGCCTCCAGACTCTCGATGGTGAACGTCTCGCCGCCACGGACGGTCTGGAGTTCTGTCGTCAACCAGTCCGCCGCACCCATTTCGTCATCGGAGCCTGTCGCAGTATCTGTGTCCGATACAGTCATTACCTCGGTGCTTGACCCGGCCGTGTCCTCGGTCTCGCCCCCACCGCCGAGACAGCCGGCGACCAACCCCGTTCCGACCGCCGCGCTCGTACTCAGAAACTGCCGTCTCGACCGCTCGGTTCCGTTCGACAGCCACGATTTGGGGTCCGTCATACCTCGTCGGTGTTCCCATCACCAAATGGGTATTTCTCAAACTCCGACCAAACTCCGTTCAGTTTCGACGGCCGACGGGAGGGTCCCCGGAACACGACCGGCTCGTCTTCATCCCTCCCGAACCGCCGACTCCGCACGTCGAACCACGTCCCGTACCGGAGTCCCCGTCTCCTGGGCGACCGCCAGCGCATCATCGTACTCCGCGCTGTAGTCGAACACCTCGCCGTCCTCGTCGCTGGCGACTTTCACCGCCACCTCGTACGTCTCCCCCTCGACGGTGAGTTCGGCCGTCTCGAAATCCCGGTTCGCCACCCAGCGGTGTCCCGCACCGTGTTCCCGTACCCCGAGCGTCCCCGTCTCCTCGGCCAGTCTGTGAGCAACGCGCTCGGCGTTAGCCGGCGTGCAGACCACCTTGACCAGGTGGCCGGGACGTGATTTCTTCATCGTCGTCGGAACGATGGTCACGTCCCTGGCACCGGCATCCGCGAGCGTCTCCTGGAGGCTCCCGACCACCTCCGGTGTCGCGTCGTCGAGGTGGGTTTCGAGCACGGTGATCTCCTCGCGGGTGAGGCCGCCCTCGTCCTCGCCGACGAGCGCCCGCACGACGTTCGGGTACTGGTCGAACTCCTTCTTTCCCGCACCGTAGCCGGAGGCATTGACACGCATCTCGGGCAGGTACTCGACGCCCTCCGCGGCAGCGGCGAGGATGGCCGCACCCGTGGGCGTGAGCAGTTCCGTCTCGACGGGCCCGCCGCGGAGCGACCAGTCCGCCCGTTCGGCGATTTCCACGACGGCTGGTGTTGGGACGGGATAGGTGCCGTGCGAGAACGTCGTCTCGCCGCCACCGGCGAACAGCGGCGTTGTCACGAACCGCTCGACACCGCTCTCCCGCAGGGTTTCGAGCAACAGGAAAAAGCCCACTACGTCGGCGATAGCGTCGTCGGTACCCACTTCGTGGAACGCTGTCTCAACCAGATCGGTCCCGTGGACCGCCGCCTCGGCCTCGCCAAGGATTTCGAAGGCCGAAAGCGACTCCTGTTCGACACGGTCTGGCAGCCCCATCGACTCGACCAGTTCCACCACTTCGGCGTAGGTTCGGGTGTGACCCTGTCCCTCGGCGTCGTCGTGAGCGTGGTCGCCTTCGGCGTCGTCATGGGAGTGGTCGTGGCTGTGCTCGTTGGAGTGGTCGTGGCTGTGCTCGTTGGAGTGGTCGTGGCTGTGTTCGTGGGAGCGGTCGTGGCTCTCGGCGCCGTCGTGGGAATGGTCGTCCGCCTCGGCGTCGTGAGAGTGATCCTCCTCGTGTGCCTCGTCGTGGCCATCGCCGTTCTCACTCCCCGCGTGCACGACCCGGACGAGCGTCGCCTGGATGCCGTTTCGGTCCACCCGGTCTGTCTCGTACCGGACCGGCAGGGAATTCTCCACCGCTGTGAGCGCTGATCGGTCAGCACCGGCGGCGAGCAGCGCGCCGAGCAACATGTCGCCGGCTGCGCCGGTCCGTCCGTCGAACGCGAGCGTCTGCATACCGGCTTTCGGGCGGGCGGTGAGAAAGGGGTAGCGATTGACCTGCCGAGGCCCGTTCCGTCGCCCGAACGCGGCCGTGAGCGCCACACTTATGCGCGAACGCACCTTCAATTCCATCAACTCCCTCCCGGGACACCCATGAACGAAGTTCAACTGGAAGTCGCGAAGGCGTACCCGAACGACTCGGGTCGTGGAATCGCGCGACTCGACCCCGATACGCTGCTGCACCTGAAGCTCTCACCAGGTGACATCATCGAGATCGAGGGCGCCGAAACCACCGCCGCGAAGGTGTGGCGTGCCGACCGGCAGGACTGGAACACGGATACAGTCCGCATCGACGGCTTCACCCGACAGAACGCCGACGTGGGCATCGGCGAGCGGGTCACCATCCGCAAGGCCGAGGCCGAGAAAGCCGAGACGCTGGTGCTCGCCCCGCCCGAGGAAGCCTCGGTGCAGTTCGGCTCCGAGGCCGCCGGCATGGTCAAGCGCCAGATTCTGAAGCGGCCGGTTTTCGAGCGCGACATCGTCCCCGTGATGTCGAGCACGAACCACCCGTTCATGCGCTCGCCGGGGCAGGCCATCCCGCTCATCGCCGTCGAAACCGAGCCCGAGGGCGTCTGTCTCGTCACCGAGGATACCGACGTGGAGCTCCGGGAGGAGCCCATCTCCGGCTTCGACAAGACCGGCGGCGGCATCACCTACGAGGACATCGGCGGGCTGGAGGACGAGATTCAGCGCGTGCGGGAGATGGTCGAACTGCCGATGAAGCATCCCCAGATCTTCAAGAAACTGGGCATCGAGCCGCCCCAGGGGGTGTTGCTCCACGGCCCGCCCGGCACCGGAAAGACGCTGCTGGCGAAGGCCGTCGCCAACGAGACGTCGGCGAGTTTCTTCTCCATCGCTGGCCCGGAGATCATCTCGAAGTACTACGGCGAGTCCGAACAGCAACTGCGCGAAATCTTCGAGGACGCGAAAGACGACAGCCCCGCCATCATCTTCATCGACGAACTCGACTCCATCGCGCCCAAGCGCGAGGACGTCAC
>CAYXXM010000052.1:0-10622 GCA_964469085.1 uncultured Haloferacaceae archaeon | reverse complement strand
CGGTCCGGGCTCGACCAGGACCGCGTCGATGCCGTGGGCGTCGACCTCCTGTCTGAGCGCGTCGGTCATCGCCTCCAGCGCGAACTTGGAGCCGCAGTAGGCGCCGCCGCCGGCGAAGGACACGCGCCCGGCCACCGAGGAGACGTTGATGATGCTCCCCGCACCGGCATCGCGCATGTGCGGGAGCACCGCGCGGATGAGCCGATGGGGGCCGTAGACGTTCACTTCGAACTGTTTCTCGACCTCCGCGACGGGCAGTTCCTCGATGGGCCCGAACTTCCCGTAGCCGGCGTTGTTCACCAGACAGTCGATGCGGTCCTCCGCCCGGAGGATGCGGTTGACGACGTTGGTGATGTCGCTCTGCTCGGTCACGTCGAGGGCGGCTGTCGTACAGCGCTCGTGCTCGGCGAAATCGGCGATGTCGTCGGGGTCGCGTGCAGTGGCGTACACCTGCCAGCCGTCGGCGAGGAACGCCTCCGCCGTCGCGCGGCCGATGCCCGACGAGCAGCCGGTAATCAAAACCGTCTCCGGTCGCATACGTTACCGCTCCCCCCGGATATGGATAAGTGTAGGCAAATCGGGCCGGAGCATCGCTATCGATACCGCGCTTTCAGCTCCTCGGCGTAGGCGTCGGCCAACCGCGTCGGCTCCGGAAGCTTGTACCCCGCAGAGAGCGCGTCGACGAGCGTCACCGTCGTCTCGGCGCTCACGCGGTGGCCCGGCGAGATGTAGAGTGGGTTGATGGACTGATACCGGTCCCACTGCCGGGACTGATAGGCGTGGCCGATAACGGTTCCCGCCGAGGCTTCCACAGGCTGCTCTCGGGTCGTTTCACTCCCCGCTCGCGGTCCCGTGGCCTCCCGTCGGTCGGCCACGCTGTCATCCGCGTGAATCGGGGTCGACCAGCCCGCGGGCCGGTCGCCAGTCGGTTCGGCCGGTTCACCACAGAGCAGGTTCTTGGCGACGCCTATACTCGGGATGTCGAGCGTGACCCCGACGTGGGTGGCGATGCCGGCCTGCCGGAAGTGGATGCGTCCCGAGCCGTCGAACACCGCGAGGTCCGGCTCGACCGAAAGCTCCTCGAACCCCGCCAGAATCGGCGCGCCCTCGCGGAATGCGAGCAGTCCCGGGATGTACGGGATTTCGAGGTCGGTGACGGCGTGGGCGCGCTCGATGACCCGCCCGTCCTGTATCGCGACCAGCGCCGAGACGGCGCGCTCATCGAGAAACGCCTGGTCCACGCCGACGATTATCGGCTCGTCAGCGGCCGAGTCGGCCGGTTCGTGCGTATCGGCCCTTGTCGCCGCTGCCCCGTCGTCGGCGACTGGTTCCGGGTCGACTGGCTCGTCGATGGCAACCGACGTCACCTCGAACCCGAGGTCGTCCTCGAACCGGGCGACAGCGGCGATATCGCGCTGGAGCGCCTCCATCGCCTCGTGGGAGAGCCCCGGGTCGGGCCGGAACTCGGGGTGGGCGACCGTCACCGCTCAGCGTCGCCCCCGCCTGCCGCCGCCGAACTGCAGGCGCTCCGGCGCGCGGGTTTCGCCCTTGATGTGGCCGCCGTAGGCGAGGCCGATGGCCATCCCCGCGAGGTGTGCCCAGTGGGCGATACCCCCGCCGCCACCGACCTGGCCGAACCCCTGGAGCAGACTGAGCGCGGCGAAGCCGAACGTGAGTATCCAGAGCGGCATCGGGATGAAGAAGTAGAGATACACGCGCAGGCCGGGATTGAGCACGGTCAACACGCCCATGATGGCAAGCAGCGCGCCGCTGGCGCCGACGACGCCGCCGACGAGCTGGCCCATGGCGATGCTGACACCGATCTGGGCGAGGCCGGCGATGGCGCCGGCGCCGAGGAACAGCACCGTGTAGCGCTTCGAGCCCAGTCGTCGCTCGACGGGCGGCCCGAAGAAGTAGAGCCCGATGCTGTTCATCGCGATGTGGGCGAAGCCCCCGTGTGCGAAGATGGACGTGATCCACGTCCAGACGTACTCGGGATGCATCGGCGTGAGCACGAAGACGTCCCGCATCACCAGCGGGGAGATCAGGGTCTGGACCGCCAACTGCAGCGCGAACGTCACCCACATCAGGCCGAGGAAGACGTAGGTGGCGTTGCCCTGGAAGTAGGAGCGCCAGAGCCGTCGGGCGCGACTCTTCGCCGTTGACTGTGCTCGCCGGGTGGTGGATGTGCTCGTCGTAGTCGGACCGGCCGACGCGAACACCCCCTCCGGGTCGTCCCACTCGTTCAGGCCGGGACAGTCGTGGTTCTCCGGCAGCCGGTGGTCCGAACAGAACGTCTGTCCGCAGCGCTGACACTGATACGGCAAGTTCTCGTACTCGCCGCACTCGTCACAGGTCGCCATTGGGTCGGGGTAGTCGGTCACGGCTAATAGGTCTGGGGCTCTCGGCCAGCGAGAGGAGCGGGCGAGACAGTGACGGAGCCGACGAACGGAAAACGCGAGGCAGTGGAGGGTGGTGACACGAGGCCGCACCCACGTGCGGCGAAATTTACTCGTACTCGGTGACCGTCAGCGTGTAGTCGCCCGATCCGGAGTAGGAGTCGACGGAGATCTGGAGGTCAGTCGAGGTGGCGGGGTTGGTGATGCTGACGCTCTCCTGGCTGTCCGTGCTGTAGGAGGCGTAATCGTAGTCGTTCGGCCCGGGGCAGTCGGTCTCGGCCGTGCTGACGAAGAGGTCGAAGTCCGCAGTGGCGGGACCGTCGAGTTCGACGACGACTTTCGAGGGGTTGGAGTAGTTCCAGCTCCAGGTCCAGCAGTCGTAATCCGTGTAGTCGTACAGCGTGTCACTGACGGAGCCGGACGTGCTCCCACCGCCCCCGCCACCGCCACCCGAGGGGTCCGTAGTGACGGCGGCGTAGGCGTCGGTCTGTCCGCTGCCCTGTTTACTGGCGGTGAGGCCGATATCCTCGGCGGTGTTCTTGAGGTGGCTGCGGAGTTCCTTGTTCGTCAGGCTCCACTGGGCGAGCGTCAGCCCGGCGACACCCGAGGTGACCGGTGTCGCCATCGAGGTGCCCGAGAGTTTCTCGTAGGACCCGCGGGTTTGCGTGGTCGTCGAGAGCACGTTGACACCCGGCGCGGCGAGTTCGATTTCGCTCCCGTAGTTGGAGAACGAGGCAAGGTTCTCGTTGCTGTCCACCGCGGAGATGGCCATGCACTCGCTGTAGGCGGCGGGGTAGCTGACGGAGTTGGTGCCGTCGTTGCCCGCCGCACAGACCAGCAGCGAGCCGTTGTCGTACGCGTAGCTCACGGCGTTTTTCATCGTGGTGGTGTAGCCGCCACCCCCGAGGCTCATGTTGATGACGTCGGCGCCCTGGTCGGCCGCCCACTCGACGGCGTCGGCGATGTCGGCGGTCGAGCCCGAGCCGTTCTCGTTGAGCGCGCGGCCGTTGATGAGCGAGGAGTTGCCCTGTCCGGCGACGCCGGTGCCGTTGTCGACGACCGCTGCCGCACAGCCGGAGACGTGGGTGCCGTGGTACTCGTCCTGCGGCACGTCCGGGTACGGGTCCGTGTCGTTGTCGACGAAGTCGTAGCCGGGGTCAGACTCGAAGTTCCCCGAGAGGTCCGGGTGGTCGTACTGCGCGCCGGTGTCCACGACGGCGATGGTGACCGTGCTGTCGCCCAGCGTCGTGTTCCAGGCCTGGTCGGATTTGACCTGCTGGGGCGCGTACTGGTTGCCGAACTTGGGGTCGTTCGGCGTGTACTGCGTCTCGTAGGTGGCGTTGAACTCGGCGTACTTCACGCCGGGCTTTTGCTGAATCGACTCGATGAACTGCTCGGCCGCCGTGTCGTCGGCGTTCTCCTCGAACGCGACGGCGGCATAGCCAAGCGTCTGATTCTCGTGGGCGATGCTCGCCTTGGGGGGCAGGTGCCGACCGGTCACCTCGGCGGGCGTGCCGGCGGCCTGTGAGACGCCGACGAGCACCTCGTCTTCCTTCGGCCCCGGGTCGCGACCCGGCGTCGCAGCAACCGTCTGCCCGAGAGCGGACGTGGCCCCGGCGGCACCGACCGCTTTGAGTACTGTACGCCGCTCAACGGACCGCTCTGAACCATTTTCTCCCATGGTGTGCAATGACAACACAATCGTCATGACTTAATTTTTGGGTTTCTATGATGGGACGAATAGTTCATTCATCCGTACAGCGGCTGAGGTCATCGAGTCTGGAAATCGGTCGGCTGCTCCCGGAACCACTTTGTCACGGGCCCCGCTGGTCCCCGCATGGAGTTCCTCCAGCGGCTACTGCGGGACCAGCGCGAGGGGGTGGCGCTGTTCGTCGACGGGCCGAACGTGCTGCGCGAGGAGTTCGACGTCGACCTGGACGACGTCCGTGCGGTCGCGACGGCCTCCGGGCGGGTTGTTGCGGCCCGCCTCTATCTGGATGAGGACGCGCCGCCGTCGCTGGTGCGGGCCGCCGAGGCCCACGGCTACGAGGTAATCACGACAAGCGGGGACGTGGACGTGAAACTCGCCGTCGATATCGCGGAGTTCGTGCTGCGTGACCGGGTGAAGACGGTCGCGGTGGCGTCGCGGGATACGGACTTCAAGCCCGGCCTGGAGCTGGCGAGTCGGGAGGGGGTGCGGACGCTGGCAATCGCGCCGGGGAGCCATGGCCGGTCGGACGCGTTGCGGCGGACGGCGGACGAGAGTGTTACGTTGGAGGAGTAGGTCGGTTCTTTCAGGTCGGTTGCTACGGCGGCTTCGGGTGGGTTCGAGTACCGATGACCGCTGAATACGTATCAGCAACACCGTGAAAGCCCCTATTTCGACAGTTCTCGAATGGCTGGATGCTGCTGCCGCCGAGCTAGGGGTCACCGAATGCGTGAAAGCCCCCGTCCGCTCCGGTCCCGCGACTCGCTGTGCTCCTCGGCTCGTTCCACTCACCTGCGGTGCTTCCTTCGTCGGGGTTCCCGGAGCGAACGGCCCCTTTCAGTCCCACCCCTCCGGACTACACCGCAGCGACCATGCCCTCCCCAGCCGATTCGCTCCTTCGCGAACGCTCAGTCGCTCATCCTCCGAGAGAGCAGGCTCTCTCGTGCTCTCGCTCGTTTCATCGCCGGGCCGCGTCGCCGCCCGGCTCAAAGAGGGGGCTCCGCCCCCTCAGTGCTCGCGAGAACCTCGCGCTCGCTCGCGCACGACGGCGCGAGCGCTTCGCGCACCCGCCCAGCTTCAAACGACGACTCTCCGTTCCGACACCCCTTTCTCACACGCCTTCCCACTCGAACCCATGACCGAGAGTGCCGAGCGCCGTCTCGCACGCCGCCTCGCCGGCGAGGTGGCGCTGTCGGACGACCCCGGCGCCACGCTCCGAAAGTGGCGCACGGACTTGGATGTCTCCCAGACCGCGCTGGCCGACGAGGTGGGCGTCTCCTCGTCGGTGATTTCTGACTACGAGAGCGGCCGCCGGGAGAACCCCGGCATCGCCGTCGTCCGGCAGTTCGTCGAGGGGCTGCTGGCCATCGACGCCGACCGCGGCGGCGCGCACATCCGCCAGTTCGCTCGCGTCGTCTCCGCCGGGTTCGAGAGCGACATCGTGCTGGATCTCCGTGAGTACACCCGGGCGGTAGCGCTCGACAGTTTCTACGAGGCCGCCGAGGCGACCGAACTCGCCGCCGGTGAGGCCGACTACGTCAACGGGCACACCGTCATCGACAGCATCGAGGCAATCACCCGGCTGTCGAGCGAGGAGTTCTACCGGCTCTATGGTGAGAGCACCGACCGTGCGCTGGTGTTCACCGAGGTCACCCGCGGGGAGTCGCCGCTGGTCGCGCTCCGGGTGCTGACGCCGACGCCGAACGCCGTTGTCCTCCACGGCATCGAGGCGGAGAACGTCTGGAAACACGCGCCGGCGCTGGCCCGTCGAGACGGCTTCTCGCTGGCGACGTCGACCAGAGAACTCGACGCCTTGCTGGCAGAGCTCCGCGGCCTCCCCTGAAACGCCCGTGTCACGGCCAGCGCTGCGACGTGGCCGTGCCATGAGGAACGCGGAAACTGGGGTTTAAACGCCCGCATCGGCTCTATTCAGCCATGAGCCAGCGTTCAGAGCGTATCCCGCTGCCGTGCCCCTCCTGTTCCCCCGAGGAGGGAACAGTTCACGAGGTGCTGAAACCCGGCGGCCAGACGACCGTCCGCTGTACCGACTGTGGCCACGTCCACAAGGAGAAGATCGAGGCGCCCGACGAGGTGACCGTCGACGTGGTGGTGTCCCAGGACGGCGACTCCTACAAGGCAACCCTCGACGCGGTCGCCGAGCAGGAAATCGAAAGCGGCGACGAGTTCGTCGTCGAAACCGAGGAAGCCATCCAGCAGGTCCGCGTCACCAGCCTCGAACTCGGCCCCGAGCGCCGGACCGAGAGCGCCGAGATGAGCGAGGTCGACACGGTCTGGAGCCGGGTCGTCGACAACGTCGGCGTCAACGTCACCATCCACCCGAAGGAGGGCGACGGCCGCCACGAACAGTCCCGGAGCATCAAGGCGTTCCTCCCCGGGGACTACGAGTTCACCGTCGGCGAGACCTGTGAACTCGGCGACGACTCCTTCGAGGTCGACAGCATCCAGCTTCGCGACGAGGTGGCCGACGACTACCGGCACACGAAACTCGACCACCGGGGCGACACCGGCTTCGCCAAGGACGTCAAGCGCATCTTCGGCCGCGACACGACCACCAGCGCGTGGTCGGCCTGGTAAGCGACCGAACTGCTTTTTCCCCGTCACTTCGTCCGCTATTCCCATGAGTGACGACGCCGAGGGTGTCGAGTACGAGACGACCCGCGAGTGGGACGCCGACGGCGCCGTCGGCTATCTACTCTCGCTCTCGTTCTGTTCGCCGGCGGTCCTCGGTGACGACCGCGAGGCGTTAGAGGATTTGGTCCGGGAACGGCTGGCTGCGTCCGGCGAGCCACCGTACGAGGAGGAAGCGACCCCCAGCGTCATTGCCGGCAGGACGTAACTACTCCCGACCCAGCACTTTCCGCACGCACGACGGCCCGAACGGGCCGAGCTCCCCGGCCTCGAACTGGACGAAATGCCCCGTCGAGATGCTCGCCCCGCAGCGACGGCAGTCGAACTCCCCCTCCTTCTGGACGACCTGGCGCTCGAACCGGACGAACGTTTCGCCCGTGCGCGTCCGGAGGCGGCCCTCCTCGCGCTCGATGAGTCCTCGCTTCTCGGCGACGTCGAGGATTTCGCGGGTGAGCGACGGGCTGGTCGTGACGACTTCCAGCCGGTCGATGGTTTCGGCGAGGCTCAGCTCCGCGTCCTCCAGATGGGCGAGCAGTTCGAGGCCGAGTTCCTTCTTCGCCTCGCGGTCGGACACGCAATGGCGTTAGGGTGGCCGGCGTTTGAGCGTTGCGCGACGCGTCCAGAGCGATTCTCTATTGCGGTATACGGTTTATAGACGAGGTTCACAGCTGTCTCTCAGCAAATCGCCGTCGATCAGTACATGGCGGGAGAAAAAGGGGACGGCGACCGAGTGGCTACTCGAAGAACTCGACGAGCCGTTCTGCGGCCTCCTCCACCCGCGGCGTCACGAGCGCGAACCGGAGCCAGTCCTCGTAGGCGGTGCCGAACCCCTCGCCGGGCATGCCGGCGACGCCCGCCTCGTCGATGAGCCGCTCGATATTTGCCATCGTCCCGGGGAAGCCGTCGAACTTCGCCATGACGTAGAACGCGCCGTCGGGGCGGGTGTACTCCGCGCCCGCGGCGTCCAGCGCGTCGGTGAAGGTGTCCACGCGCTCGCGGATGAGGCTCCGCCCGGCCTCGTAGTACGCCGCATCGGCGCCACGGAGCCCCTGGAGGACAGCGTGCTGTCCCGGCCGGGTGGTGGCAACGTTGACCAGCATGTGCCGGGCTTTGGCCTGGTCGGCGAACTGTTCGGGGAAGATTCCGTAGCCAACGCGGAACCCGGTAATCGCGAGGGACTTCGAGAAGCCGGAGGTGACGATGCAGTGCTCGGAGTCGATGGTGAGCGCTGACTCGAACTCCCCCGAGAGGTCGAAGTGATCGTACACCTCGTCGACGAGCACCAGCGCGTCGTGGGCTGCACAGATGTCGACAATTTCCCTGACGTTGCCGTGGTCGTAGACGGCGCCGGTGGGGTTGTTCGGCGTCGTCAGCACGACCAACGCGGTTTCGTTTGAAACCGACTCGCGATAGGCATCCACGTCGAGGCTGCCGTCGCGGTTGGTGGGGACGAACGTCGGGTCGCCGCCGAGCATCCTGGTCTTCCCAGGGTAGTACGGATAGACCGGGTCGCTCAAGATGACCTCCTCGCCGGCACCGCGTTCGAGCGCGGCGCCCATGCCGAGGTAGTTGGCCTCACCGGTGCCGTTGGTGACGACGATACGGTCGGGGTCGACGTTTCGCCGCGTTCCGATTTCGGCTTTCAGCGCCGCCGACCCGTCGCTCGGCGGGTACTGGAACCGGTCGCCTTCGAACTCCGCGTACTCCGCGAGGCCGTCTCGCAGGGCCTGCGGTGGCTCCCAGTCCGGATTCCCGCTGACCATGTCCACGACGTCACGGTCGGCCGCGTCGACGTAGCCCATCACGTGGAAGAACTTCGGCTCCTCGTACTCCATAGCCGCAGGTAGGGACCGGAGCGTATGCCGTTTTCGGGTAGGGGCGCGGCTCACCGGTGCTCCGGCCGAAAAGCGAGCGGGAACCCGGGCCGCGGCGTGCTAGTTCGTGACCAGGCTCGCGCCATCGAACTCCGTCGGCGTGTACTCCACGTCCATCAGGTCAAGAATGGTCGGCGCGATGTCGAGCAGGTCGCCGTTCTCGACGGCGGCGCCGGGCTCGTCGATGAACAGCGAGGCGTTGTCGAACGTATGCATCCCGTTGCGGGGGCCGTCGGTGAACACGTCCTCGTGACCGGTGAACCCCGCCTTGAGGTCGAACCCCTCGTTGGGGATGGCCACGAGGTCCGGCGCGATCTCGTCGTGGTCACCGCGGAAGGCGTCCTCCCTCTCGACGACGCGGTCACAGACCGGCCGGCCGTCAGGCCCCTCGAGCGCTTCCAGGTCGGCCTTGAGTTCGCCGCGGACCGCCTCGTACTCCGCCTCGGGGACGCTCCCCCGTGGCTCGCGGCCCTCGAGGTTGACGTAGAACCGACCCGGGATGAGCGAGTAGGCGCGTGTGGCGTCGGCGATATCGTCGAGTTCCTCGTGCCCGTCGTCCTGGTAGGCGAGCCAGCCCTCCTGCTCCAGCCACGTGTTGAAGTGGACCTCGTGGTCCTGGGCGGTGAAGCCGTGGTCGGAGGCGACGATGAGTGTCACGTCCTCGGGGAGTGACTCCCGAATCTTCCCGACGTACTCGTCGACCTTGCGGTAGAACTCCATGAATGCCTCCTTGTTCGGCCCGTCGCGGGCGTAATCCTCGAAGAGGAAGTGGTTGACCCGGTCGGTCGTCATGAACACGCCGAAAAAGAGGTCCCAGTCGTCCGTGGCCAGATAGTTGCTGAACGCCTCGTAGCGCTTGTCCAGCGTCTCGTGGGCGTCGGCCATGAACGGCGACTTGTCTTCCTCGTGGCCCTGCTTCACGTCGGCGTCTATGTTGTAGTCGATGGATTCCAGATACTCCCGGAGGTCGTCGGGGTAGGCCGCCTTCTCGACGCTGGGCGAGAGAAAGCCCGAAACCATGCGCTGGACGTTTCGCTGGGGCGGGAACGTCACGGGGACGTTCAGCACCGTCGCGTCGCGGCCGTCGTTGGCGACGCGGTCCCAGAGACGGGTTGCCTGGACGTCACGGCCCATCGGCACGTAGGTGTCATAGGTCCCGATTTCGCGGTCCTGGAAGCCGTAGACACCCGTTTCGCCGGGATTGATGCCGGTGGTGAGAGCGGGCCAGCAGGCGCTCGACTCCGGCGGCACGATGCTGTCGATCTCCCCGGCACTGCCCTCCTCGGCGAGCGTCGCGAAGTTGGGGAACTCGTCGGGATGGTCCTCGAGCAGGCTGAACGGCACGCCGTCGATTCCAAGGAACACGACTCTGGGGGCGCTTTCGCCCCGGAGTCGGTCGAACAGACCCATACGCCGTCGTACCGGCGAACACCTTAAGAATACTTCCTTCTACGGCCGGGTTTCGGGCCGTTCGGCGGTGACGTTCCCACACCGGCAGAAGATTTACGTATTGGTACGCCATAGCATACCACGTATGGCCTCGGCAGAGCACTCCACTGACGAACTGTTCGACGAGTTCTTGGAAGACCGCGGTCACGAGACAGGGGAGGCCACCTGGGAGCGTTCGTATAACAAGAAACAGTGTCCCGACTGCGGCGGCCTGCACGAGGATGCCGCGATGGAGTGCACTGTCTGCGGCTGGCGACCGTAGACACCCGACTGTACGCCACTCCGTTCGATACCCTCCGTCCGACCAGCATCTGGCAAACCCACTCCCTTATGGGTCCTGGGGCCCTGTAACCGGTAATGACGCAGACGGACGCCCACGTGACCCGGCTGTTCGGCGGCCCCGGGAGCGGGAAGACGACGGCCCTCCTCGACCGAGTGGAAGCCCTCCTCGACGAACCGGACGTGACTGTCCGTGACATCCTCGTCGTCTCTTACACGCGCGCGGCCGCCGCCGAGATCCGCGAACGGCTGGCCGAGCGCATC